>JAFXGB010000223.1 GCA_017520235.1 Muribaculaceae bacterium
CATATTTATCAAAGAAGATTTGCCAACATTTGATCTTCCAATAAAAGCATACTCGTTTTTATCAGAAGCAGGGCATTTAGCTACATCTGGACTACTTATTTCAAATTTTGCACTATTAATTTTCATATATCTTGATTTATTTGTGTAAAGTTAGGCATAAACATTTTATTAAACAACTCATTCTCATTGAAGTTTACATAATTCACCAATAATAATTACCTTTGTATTGTTATTAAATATCAAAATGAATAAAAGTAGAGAATCTGTTTTAAATTCAAGCATTTTCATGTAAAAAATGAAAATAGTGCAATGAAAGTAGGCACCGATGGGGTATTACTTGGTGCATGGGCTGATTTCTCTTCATCTCAATATATTTTAGATATTGGAACAGGAACAGGTTTAATTGCATTAATGGCTGCACAACGAAGTAATGCGACAATCATTGGAGTTGAAATCGATACTAATGCGGCAAACGAAGCAAAAGAAAACATAAATACATCTCCATGGCAAAATCGCATATCTATAATCAACAACGACATTATGTATGTCGTTAATGATTTGGGGAGCTTTGATCATATTGTGAGTAATCCTCCTTTTTTTGAGAATGGGATTTTAGCACCTGATTTATCTCGCGCGACAGCGAGACATTGCAATTCTCTAAATTTCGTTTCACTAATTTCTATCGCAAATAGCCGATTAAGTAGAAATGGAAAGCTTTCATTTATATCACCTTACGAAAATAAAGAGAATATCATATATAATGCAACATTATACAGTATGAACATTTCTCGATATACCGAAGTCTTTTCAAGCCCAAAGAAAGCTATTCCGGTCCGTATTTTGTGGGAACTAACCTTCCAACATATCCCAACCAACATGTCTAAGCTATATATTCGAAACATTAACAATCAATATACTTCGGAATATATAAATCTAACAAAAGAATTTTATCTAAATTTTTAAGTAATGAATAATATTAAACCAGCCCAAATATCTTTTAGTAAAAAAATAGGATTATTTCTATGTTTATGGTTATTTTCAACAATAATAGGCAGTTTTATTGTTGGATTTATCACACTAAAATTTGGTGTTGATTCAACTCCGGCACTACGCATTGCAACAATAATACAAGATATAGTTATCTTTATATTACCGGCAATAGCAACAGCCATGCTCATCACTCGTCTTCCCGCTACATTTCTATCTATTGATAAATTTGCGCAAAAGAAGCATTACATTTTGACACTAATTACTTTAATTGTTAGCATTCCTGCAATGAATTATATAATTGCATGGAATGAGTCGATGCAATTACCTGAATCAATGAAAGGAATAGAGGAGTGGATGCGTAATAGCGAAAATAATGCTGCAATAATGGTAAAAACAATGCTCGGTCAGCCCGATATCCCAAATCTAATCATGTCAATTCTCATAGTAGGAGTTCTTGCAGGGCTTAGCGAGGAATTATTTTTCAGAGGTGCTTTACAAAAAATATTATTATCAAAGCCAATGAATGGTCATATTGCAATATGGATAACTGCATTTATTTTTAGTGCAATTCACATGCAATTCTATGGTTTCATTCCCCGTTTACTATTAGGCGCTTTCTTTGGTTACCTCGTAGTGTGGAGCGGCTCTTTATGGCTACCCATTGTCGCTCACGCATTTAATAATATCACGACCGTATTTGTTACATGGCTATATAATAGCGGTTGTATTGATAGTGATCCAAACCAACTTGGAGCAGCAATGACACCATTTGATACAACAATCGCAATAACAAGCGTTATTGCGACTATCACATTAATAATTTATTTAAAGAAATCTTTTAGTCAAACTTCTTGCGATGGAAAACAAAACCACGACCAAGATACTTCTCTTTAACAACAGGATTTTCAGCGAGTTCTTCTGATGTCCCTTGAAATAATATTTTACCCTCAAACAGTAAGTAAGCACGATCTGTAATACTTAATGTTTCCGGTGCATTATGGTCAGTAATAAGGATTCCTATATTTTTTTCTTTTAATTTATAAACTACTGATTGAATATCCTCAACCGCAATTGGGTCAACTCCGGCAAAAGGTTCATCAAGCATTATAAATTTAGGATTTATTGCCAAACAACGAGCGATTTCCGTACGGCGACGTTCTCCTCCTGATAATTGATCGCCAAGATTTTTACGCACCTTGTGTAGATTAAATTCATCTATCAAACTTTCTAATTTTTCTCGTTGATACTCTTTTGTTGTATTTGTCATTTCAAGCACCGAGCGAATATTATCCTCTACGCTTAATTTGCGAAATACAGATGGCTCTTGAGCCAGATATCCAATACCATTTTGTGCTCGTTTATACATTGGATATTTGGTTATATTCATATCATTAAGAAATATTTGACCTTCGTTGGGAGTTATAAGGCCTACTGTCATATAAAATGTAGTTGTCTTGCCGGCACCATTAGGACCAAGAAGTCCTACAATTTCACCTTGAGTTACATCAATTGACACATGATTAACTACCGTACGTTGACGATATTTCTTTACTAAATTGTCTGTACGAAGCACCATTTTTCCCTCTGATGAAGCTCCTGTAATTATTTCTGCTCTATTTTGTTCTTCCATCTTTGATTTTTATTATTTTTTCAATTGAGCCTGGATATAGTCTGTTAACAAATTTATTGCAACGACATTATTTCCTCCTTGGGGGACAATAATGTCTGCATGACGTTTTGTCGGCTCGATATATAATGCATGCATTGGTTTTAATACGTCTTGATATCTGTCTATTACCATCATTGGCGTACGCCCACGTTCAACACAATCACGAGCAATAACCCTTATCAATCGTTCATCGGCATCGGCATCTACAAACACCTTAACATCCATCATGTCTCGTAAAACATCATCGTTTAAAACCAATATACCCTCAACTATAACAACATCACATGGATTTATTGTTATTGTTTCTTTTTGACGGGTACATGACAAGTAGGAGTATGTTGGCATTTCTATCGAATTACCTTTTTTCAACTCTTGCAGATGCTGAACAAGCAAAGACCATTCAATAGAAGCAGGTTCGTCAAAATTTATTTTACTTCGTTCTTCAACAGGAATATGACTCGAATCTTTATAATATGAGTCTTGTGGTATTATTGCAACCTCTCCTGTTGGGAAACTACTCTTTATTTTATTTACGACGGTTGTTTTACCTGAGCCTGTTCCTCCAGCTATGCCAATTATAACCATAACCTATATTATTAAATTATCTACAAACTTAACAAAAAAATCAGAGTCTTCCTTTATTTTTATGCTAAATTTACCTTCTTATTGGCATTATTGGCTAAACAAGCGACAAAAACAATAATAATTTTGACAAGAAAATGACTAACTTTGTCATCGCAAAATAATTAATCATGACTATCATATCTGCATTAGAGACTTTTGGCAAATATTGCCTATTTATAAAACGTGTATTTACCATTCCTGATCGATGGAAAGTATTCTTTAAACGCACAACACTTGAAATTTCTAAATTGGGCGTTGATTCAATACCATTGGTACTTATTATTGCGGTATTCATTGGGGCTGTTATTGCTATACAAATGCAATTAAACATTATGTCTCCGCTTATACCATCTTACTCTGTTGGTCTTGCCACTCGTGAAATCGTGCTACTTGAATTTTCTTCATCTATTTTAGGATTAATATTAGCAGGGAAAGTAGGTTCTAATATTGCATCTGAGATTGGGACAATGCGTGTAACCGAGCAGATTGATGCTCTTGAAATCATGGGTGTTAATTCATGTAATTTCCTTGTACTGCCCAAGATTGTGGCATTTTTAATCTTTATGCCTGTGCTTGTTGTGTTTTGTATGGTAACCTCTCTCTTTGGCGGTTATCTCGTCGCAATATTCACCGATTTATTTCCGGCATCAACCTACATTTATGGGATACAAACAATGTTCATTGAATGGTATGTGTGGTATGCTCTAATAAAATCATTAGTATTCTCATTTATCATCACATCTGTAGCTGCATTCTTTGGCTACTATGTAAAAGGGGGAGCACTGCAAGTGGGCAAAGCGAGTACCAACGCAGTTGTTTCAAGCAGCATTCTTATTTTATTGTTAGACGTTGTCCTCACAAAACTTTTATTACAATGATTGAAGTTAAGAATATTACAAAGTCTTTTGACGGAAAAACTATACTACATAGTGTTGATGCTCAATTCCATGCGGGCAAGACCAATCTTATAATTGGTCAAAGTGGCTCAGGCAAAACTGTATTGATGAAATCAATCGTTGGGCTCGTAAAACCTGAAGAAGGCGAAATCCTTTATAATGGGAGAGATCTCATGAAAATGAATCCCAATCAAACAAAATCTCTACGAAAAGAGATCGGAATGTTATTTCAAGGATCTGCATTGTTTGACTATGAGACAGTCTTAGGCAATGTAATGTTCCCATTGGTGATGTTTACTGACATGACTCAAGCCGAGATGAGAGACAGAGCATTGTTTTGTCTTGAACGTGTTAACCTCAAAGGTGCCGACAAAAAATACCCATCGGAGCTATCCGGCGGTATGCAAAAGCGTGTAGCTATCGCTCGCGCCATTGCACTTAACCCCAAATATCTCTTCTGCGATGAGCCTAACTCCGGTCTTGATCCAAAGACATCAATTCTTATTGATGAATTGCTAAGTGATATTACCCACGAATACCAAATGACGACAATCATTAACACCCACGACATGAACTCTGTATTGGGAATAGGGGAGAACATCATCTTCCTTAACAAAGGACACAAAGAATGGGTAGGAGACATGTCACAGATTTACACCAGCGACAATCAAGCACTCAACGACTTTGTCTTCGCTACCGACCTTTTCCAAGAGGTTAAAAACTACCTCATCTCCAATAAACACCAATAACCGAAACAGGCAGTAGCAAAATTAGGATTTATTCCCTCTCCCGGTTTCTCTTTTCGTACCAC
>JAFXGB010000224.1 GCA_017520235.1 Muribaculaceae bacterium
ACAGCTAAAATACTTTGTCCTGATAAGAAAGTGTTAATTCCTGATATGAATGCAGGATGTTCGTTAGCTGATAGTTGTCAAGCTGATGACTTTGAAAAATTCATAAAAGAAAATCCTGGACACACTGTTATCAGTTATGTAAATACTTCAGCCGAAGTAAAAGCTTTGACAGATGTGGTGGTAACATCAACTAATGCTCGTCAAATTGTTGAAAGTTTTCCGGAAAATGAGAAAATTATATTTGGTCCAGATAGAAATCTTGGTAATTATATCAATAGTATCACTGGAAGAAATATTAAATTATGGAATGGTGCTTGCCATGTTCATGAACAATTTTCTGTTGAAAAAATATTAGAACTTAAACAACAATATCCTGAAGCTAAAATATTGGCTCATCCTGAATGTAAAGATGTAATAGTGCGTCTTGCTGACAAGGTGGGATCGACAGCAGCATTGTTGAATTATGCTATAAATTCTGAATTTAATGAGTTTATAGTTGCAACAGAAAGTGGTATAATTCATGAAATGACTAAAAAATGTCCCGATAAAAAATTTATACCTGCTCCACCTGAAGATGGAACTTGCGCATGCAATGAATGTAATTTTATGCGTCTAAACACGCTAGAAAAATTATATAATTGCTTGAAATATGAATTACCTGAAGTTAATGTGGATAAAAATATAGCTGAAAAAGCAGTAAAACCAATTCAAAGAATGCTTGAAATATCAGCTAAACTCGGACTTTAATAAATAAAAATAGAATAACATTTAAACAATATATAAAGATGGAATATAATCATAAAGATATAGAAAGCCGTTGGCAACAATATTGGAAAGAAAATAAAACTTACAAAACAGAGATAGATAATGCTCGTCCAAAATATTATGTACTTGACATGTTTCCTTATCCATCAGGGGCAGGATTGCACGTTGGTCACCCACTTGGATATATAGCATCAGATATTTTCTCCCGTTATAAACGTTTGCAAGGTTTCAATGTGTTGCACCCAATGGGTTATGATGCTTATGGTCTTCCGGCAGAACAATATGCTATCCAAACAGGTCAACACCCTGAGGTAACAACTTTCCAAAATATTGATCGTTATCGCAATCAATTGGATAAAATAGGTTTTTGCTACGATTGGGATCGAGAAATAAAAACATGTGATCCTGAATATTATAAATGGACACAATGGGCATTTATTCAAATGTTCAATTCTTATTTTGATAAAAATGAAGAAAAAGCTCTTCCTATTTCTAAATTGATTGAAAATTTTGAAACAAAAGGTTCAGCCGATGTAAATGCAGCTTGTGGTAAAGAAATGAATTTCACTGCTGAAGAGTGGAAAGCATTTACTGATAAAGAGAAAAGCGATATTCTAATGAATTATCGTGTTGCTTATCTTGGTAACACAATGGTTAACTGGTGTCCAAAACTAGGTACTGTGCTTGCTAATGATGAAGTGAGTGAAGGTGTATCAATTCGTGGAGGATATCCTGTTGAACAAAAATTGATGTATCAATGGTGTCTTCGTGTATCGGCTTATGCTCAAAGATTGCTTGACGGTCTTGAAACAATAGATTGGACTGATTCATTGAAAGAAACACAACGCAACTGGATAGGTCGCAGTGAAGGTGCTGAAATGTTATTTAAAATAGCTGATAGTGATATAGAACTTGAAATATTTACTACTCGCGCCGATACAGTATTTGGTGTAACATTTATGGTACTTGCTCCTGAAAGTACCTATGTTCAACAGATAGTAACTGAAGATAAAAAAGAAGAAGTTGATGCCTATATAAATAGTATTAAGCACAAAACAGAACGTGAACGCATGATAGATAAAACTATCAGTGGTGTATTTACAGGTGCTTATGCTATTAATCCATTAACAGGAAAACAAATACCTGTGTGGGTGAGTGATTATGTACTTGCCGGATATGGAACAGGAGCAATTATGGCTGTTCCTGCTCATGATAGTCGCGACTATGCTTTTGCACGTCATTTTAATCTTCCTATTATTCCATTGATTGAAGGTTGTGATGTGAGCGAAGCAAGTTTTGATGCTAAAGAGGGTAAGATGATAAACTCACAAGGTGAAGAATTAAATCTTAATGGTCTTGAAGTAAAAGAAGCTATAGCAGCAACTAAAAAATATATAAGCGAAAAGGGAATAGGTAAGGTAAAAATTAATTATAGATTGCGTGATGCTATTTTCAGTCGTCAACGTTATTGGGGTGAGCCATTCCCTGTTTATTATAAAGATGGTATTCCTTGCATGATGGATGAAAGCAAACTTCCATTGTTACTCCCAGAAGTGGATAAATTCTTACCTACAGAAACAGGTGAGCCTCCATTGGGACGTGCTAAAAATTGGGCAACTGAAGAAGGTTATCCTCTTGAATTATGTACAATGCCTGGATTTGCAGGTTCTTCAGCTTATTATTTACGTTATATGGATCCTCGCAATAATGATGCTTTAGTATCAGAAGAAGCAAATAATTATTGGCGTAATGTAGATTTATATTTGGGAGGGTCAGAACATGCAACAGGACACTTGATTTATAGTCGTTTCTGGAATAAATTCTTGTTTGATATGGGTGTTGTGTGTGAACAAGAACCATTTAAGAAATTGATAAATCAAGGTATGATTCAAGGTCGTTCTAATTTTGTTTATCGCATAAAAGATACAAATACATTTGTATCCTATAATCTAAAGAAAGATTATGATGTAACACCTATCCATGTAGATGTGAATATTGTAGCAAATGATATTCTTGATTTAGAAAAATTCAAAGCATGGCGTCCTGAATTCAATAATGCAGAATTTGTGTTGGAAGATGGAAAATATGTGTGTGGATGGGCAGTTGAAAAGATGTCAAAATCTATGTTCAACGTTGTAAATCCTGATGATATTGTTGAACGTTATGGTGCTGATACATTACGTTTGTATGAAATGTTCCTTGGTCCACTTGAACAAAGTAAGCCATGGGATACAAATGGTATTGATGGTGTAAATCGTTTCTTGAAAAAATTGTGGGGATTGTTCTACAAAGGTGATGATATGGTAATAACTGATGTTGAACCAACAGCCGATGAATTGAAAGCTCTACATAAATTAATAAAGAAAGTTACTTATGATATAGAAAATTTCTCATTCAATACATCTATCAGTGCATTTATGATATGTGTAAATGAATTGACATCATTGAAATGTAAGAGCAAAGCTATCTTGGAACAAGTTCTTGTAGTGCTTGCACCATTTGCTCCTCACATTACAGAGGAATTATGGCATATTTTAAGTAATAATACAACTATATGTGATGCTAAATGGCCTGTTCATAATGAAGAGTATCTCAAAGAAGCAAATGTAACTTATGCAGTATCATTTAATGGCAAAGCTCGTTATAATATAGAAGTAGCAGTTGATACTCCACGTGAAGAGGTAGAAAAATTGGCTCTTGAACATGAAGGTGCAGCAAAATGGATTGATGGAAAATCAATACGTAAGATAATAGTTGTTCCTAATAAAATAGTCAATATAGTTGTAGGATAATAAATTAGGTGTTTTAGTCGTTAATATAATTGTTTATTAATCACAATCAATAATGAAAGAAATAGTATTTGCCACTAATAATGCTCATAAATTAGAAGAAATGAGAGCTATTATTGGTAATAAATATAAAATATTAAGTCTCAAAGATATAGGTTGTGATGTAGATATACCTGAAACAGCATCAACGCTTGAAGGTAATGCTGAAATAAAGGCACGTTATATAAAAGAACATTATGGTTATGATTGTTTTGCCGATGATACAGGACTTGAGGTAGAAGTATTAAATGGTGCTCCGGGAGTATATTCGGCAAGATATGCAGGAGAGGAACATGATTCATTGAAAAATATGAACTTGTTACTTGAAAATATGAAATCTATTGATAATCGCAATGCACGTTTTCGCACAGTTATTGCATTAATAATAGATGATAAATTAACTATAATGGATGGTATTGTGAATGGAGAAATAACCACAATAGCTCAAGGAGAAAAGGGATTTGGTTATGATCCTATATTTAGACCTGAAGGATATATCGAAACTTTTGCCATGATGAGCAGTGAAGAAAAAAATAAAATATCTCATCGTGGAAGAGCTACAGCAAAATTAATAGAATATTTAAATTTCATATAAAATTTACGATTATGATTAAGAAAGCATTATTTATAATATTAGCAATATTGCCAATGGTAATGAAAGCACAATTGGCTGTTGGTGAATGGAAAGTATATCCAGTATTTGCCAATAATGTAACAAGAATGCTTGACACTTCTGAAAAAGTATATTATGTTTCAGAAGGTAATTTGTTTTCTTATGATAAGAATACTGACGAATCATATAGTTACTCAGTCGTGAATAAATTAAATGAGAATGAAATCCATAATATTTACTATAATAAGGATAATAAATATCTATTAATTGCTTATAAATCAGGTAACATCGATTTGCTTTATGATAATGGTAAAGTAATAAATATGCCTGATATAAAAGATGCTGTTTTGAGTACAGAAAAAACAATTAATGATGTTTGTTTTAATGACAATCGCATTTATGTAGCAACAATCTTTGGTCTTGTAATCTTTGATGACCAAAAACATCATGTTATTGAATCAGGAATATACAATAAAGATATACGTTCAGTTGAGGTATATGATGGTAGTATTTTAATATGTAAAGATTCGAGTATTTGTATATCACCAGTAGATACTAAACATAATACAGAAAACTCATTTTCTTTCTTATATGGTTGGATCGCTGAAGATATGAAGATTATTAATAATAAAATTATAATAATTGCAAATTATGGTACTTATACTACACTAAGAATAGGTGATATAGATGTAGTTAATAAGAGTATAGCTAATTTAACTGATGTTTCAGCAAATGATGTAAAATTATTAAATGAAGACAGGGAGGGTGTTTATACATTTAATTCATCTACTTTAGTTAAATTTGATAATAATGGTAATTATGAAAAAATAAATTTACCTACAGAATTGCAAAGCAAGCAAATTGCTATGTGGGAAGGTTTAAATTCTGTGTGGGTAGGAGATAAATCAGGTATTAGTAATTTGGATGTAAGCGGTGACGCTATAACAGTATTGAAAGATAATTTTATACCTGAAAGTACATCAGTTAAAGAAGTATTCTTCTTACATAGAGGAAATTCGGGTAAAATATATTTGTCAAATGTAGGTCAAAGTGATAATTATAAAAAAACAGGATGGATAAGATCCCAAATTAATACTATAAATAATGGAAAAATAGAAAATGTTTTGCCTACAAAATTTGCTAATATAAATGGTAATGGTGCAAAAAGTATTATAATAGATACATATAATGTGTGTGAAGATCCAGAAGATCCAAATACTTATTATATGGGTTCTTTTTGGGAAGGTGTATACAAAGTAACCAATGGAGAAAGTACTATAAAATATGATTGGACTAATAGTGGTATAATATCAATATATGGAACATATGCATGTGTAGCATCAGCTATAACATTTGATAAAAATAATAATTTGTGGGCATTACAGTTAGTAGCATCAGGAAAACCTGTATTACAGATGTTGCCTGCAGAAGCCAGAAAAAAAGATACTCCTGAAGCAAGTGATTGGAAACAAGTATTATTAGGTGATTTTGTAGGAGGAAAAGATAATAGAATATTGGCATGTACAAAATCAAATATGTTGATATTATCTAATGCTTATGGGAAAATAATAGGTTATGATACAAAAGGTACATATGAAAACACTTCTGATGATACATATATGATATGGAATAAATTTATAGATCAGGATGGTAAAAATTTCATATTAGGGAATACAATGGCTTTTGTGGAAGATCATAATGGTAAAGTATGGATAGGTACTGATAATGGTGTTATAGAAATTACAAAGCCTGCTAATCTCACTGATGAAAAGATGACAATTAATCGCATTAAAGTACCTCGTAATGATGGAACACAATTAGCCGATTATTTATTGGAAACATTATATGTAACATCAATAGCTGTTGATGGAACAAACAAGAAATGGATTGGAACATTAACATCAGGAGTTTATTTGGTTAGTGAAAATGGAGATGAAATTTTAGAACATTTTACTGCAGAAAATAGTTCTTTGCCTTCAAATACTATATATTCATTGGCATGTGATCCTAATAGTAATTCAGTATTTATTGGTACTAACGTGGGTCTTGTTGAATATAGCAGCTCTACTGCTCCTGCTTCTGATGATTACTCTAATGTTTATGCCTACCCCAATCCTGTTCGTCCTGAATACACAGGTTGGATTACTATAAAAGGTTTGATGGATAATTCTCTCGTAAAAATAGCAGATGCCGCAGGAAATGTATTCTATAGTACTGTTTCTGAAGGAGGTATGGTTACTTGGGATGGTTGTAATACCGACGGACAAAGAGTGAAATCAGGTGTATATTATGTATTTGCTTCACAAAGTGAAGAAGGAAGCAGTAGCTCTGGTGCTGTAACAAAAATTCTTGTAATCAATTAATATAATGAAGAATTTGCTTCGAAATGGGAGTAGGTTTTAAATATATTGACGAAGACGACAAGTGTTATGGAATTGCCGGAATGGCAGTAGCAATGATGGTGTGGGATGGTGAAAATCTACTATCTTCTATTTCGTTAGATGCCCCTGCCAATGAAGCTATGAATTTCACATCTGATTTTTATTTTACAGGAAATCCGCGTCTATCGGCTAAATTTGCATGGAATAGAATTTTGGAACATTATCAACTATCTATGGGTATGTTCATTGCTAATATCATGTGTCGTAATATAGTATTACATAACACATCTATTAGTAATGAATTAAAAAATTTGGCATATAAATATATTTTAGAAGAAGGAGAGGCTGTTTGTTCTTTGGAAAATGATGAGATAAAAGCATTATTTGATAAAAGTTATAATTATCTTTATAATATATTTAATCATTCAGGAGTCCAAAATATTATATTTGAGTTTGTTGATCAATTAAAACTTAAAAGGTACCTATCTCAAAAAGAAGTAATAGAGAATTTGCAAGCATTAGGAATGTTATAATTTTATTGTTGCATTTTTTTTAGGATGAGGGGAGATTCGGGGCCCATGTTGAAGATAAGGTCGAGGATGCTGAGATTTGGAATAAAGCCATGCGTTGCTTGGCGCACTTGATAATATTCAACCGGAGTAATATGAGTAAATTCATTGCTCCGGTAATCTTTTATATCTTCAGCGATATTAGGTAAATTTTCTGTTGAGTATGATATTTTACTTTCAATGCCTAAAATATTGCGTATTACTACATCAATATTGCAATCTAAATCCATGAGAAATTCATTGTTATTATCCTTTTCTCGGTGTTTAAAGAAAGGGAGAAAACGATCAATGTAGAATTCAAAGAACGGAGTGCGCCCATAGGCCGATTCTAAAGCCACACGATGCACGTTCCACCACTCGCCATGCGTTGATACCTTTATATTGTTCCATGCGTTTACGCGGCTTTTAAAAGGCTTTTCTATAGGTACTGTCAGTTGCAGTAGTCCATGTGTGTCGGCAATTGTGCAACGATGGGTAAATTTTTTACGTTTGTCAAAACGCCAATTTCTGTCAATAACGACATTTTCATAGGCTGCCATAGTAGCATAGTAATCTATGCTCCCAAAATATACAGGAGGAAGAATTGCTGTTTTGTCAGGAAAAAGGATTAGCGGTGATGACATTATTTATCGGGATTTGCACCTGTAAATATTCTGTTCCATCGTATACCTCCTTTAAACAATCCTTTGTCTTTATCAAAAGAGATGAGAATAAACATTGGTTTACCCACTATGTGGTCTTCCGGAACAAATCCCCAAAAGCGAGAATCCAAAGAATTGTGGCGATTATCTCCCATCATAAAATAGTAGTCCATTTTGAATGTGTACTCTTTTATGGGTTTACCATCAATGTATACCTCATTTCCGCGTAATTCTGCATTATTGAATTCGTAGTTACGAATACACCGACCATATAAAGCCCAAGTACTATCATTTAATTCAATAGTTTCTCCTTTCTTGGGAATCCACACAGGTCCATAATTATCTTGTGTCCAACCCCATTTTGCCGCATCATTCATAGGATATAAAAATTCGTCGGGTTGGGGTTGATATTTTTCGATAAATGCAATATCGGGATTTGTTTTGAGTTTATTGACCATTTCTTGTGTTAGAGGAGCGTAATAAATATCTCCAAAATCGCTTGTGACACCGCGATCATCCACGCTCACACCGAGGTCTTCCCATTCGGTTTCTGTAAAATTGCGATTTTTTAATTTGAAGAAATAATTGAATTGCACATTTTCAGGCTGTTTCATTTCTGCACCATTATTATAAATAATGCCATTGACTATTTCAAAAGTATCACCAGGGAGTCCTACGCATCGTTTTACATAGTTTTCACGACGATCTACCGGACGATATATTATCTCTCCGAAATCTTTTTCATTGGCTTTGAGAAAATCGCGACCAAATTGTTTTACAAGGCTATAGTAGTCGGGATTTTGAATTTTAAGTGTTACAGTATCTCCGGCAGGGAAATTAAACACTACGATGTCGCTTAATTCAACATTTCCCCACCCTTTCAAGCGATGATATTCCCATTGTGGATTGTCAAGATAGCTCTTTGTATTTATTATTGGGAATGTGTTTTGAACAAGAGGGAAATGAATAGGAGTCATAGGCACGCGTGGTCCGTAAGCCATTTTGTTTACCCACAGATAATCACCCACAAGCAGAGATTTTTCAAGCGAGGAGGATGGTATTTGATAATTTTGTCCGATAAAAGTGAAAACGAAATATACAAGCACAAGAGCATAGGCGATAGCATCTACCCAACTCATGACGCTTTTCACCATTTTATTTTTACTCTTTTTCCACCATGTCAAAGGAATATATCCTGTGATATAAATGTCAAATAGTAAGAAAAAGAATATTGATACCCACCAGCTGCCAAGCCATGCAACCCAAGCAAAGAAAATCAAAGATACTATACCAAATCTTATCCAACGAGTTTTCTTTATTTCGCTTATGCGACGTTTGAAGTCGGCTTTAAAATCAAATTTATCGTGTGTCATATTGTGCTTAATTATCTTGAATTAATTCTTTCATCATCTCTATCATAGTGAGGAATCCATTGCGTGACGCTACCCACTCTGCTGCAACAACAGCTCCAAGGGCAAATCCTTCACGACTTTTTGCGCAATGCTCGATTGTAATAGTATCTACATCGCTATCCCAACTGATAATGTGTGTACCCGGGACTTCTCCTTCGCGCTCATGATTTATTAATAGTTCATTATCTGAAGTTTTTTCTTCAGTCCAACTATCAATGCGACCAACATTTTCTATAATACTCTCTGCAAGAGTAATAGCTGTGCCACTTGGGTGATCGAGTTTGTGAATGTGGTGTATCTCTTTCATCTCAGGAGTATAACCATTAAACTTGTTCATGAGTTTGCTCAAATAAGCATTTAACTCAAAGAAAAGGTTTACCCCAAGGCTGAAATTAGATGACCAGAAAAAAGTTGCTCCTTCGTTGTCACACATCGATTTAACCTCATCCATGCGAGCAGTCCATCCTGTGCTTCCCGATACTACTTTAACTCCTTGAGCAAAAGCCTTTTTGTAGTTATCAACAGCGGTAGCCGGAGTAGTAAATTCGATAGCAACATTGGCACTGCGAAAAGCATCGCTATCAAAATCCTGTTGGTTGTTTATATCGATGATGCTAACAATCTCATGTCCGCGACTGCGGGCAATGCGTTCGATGGTCTTCCCCATCTTGCCATATCCTATAAGAGCTATTTTCATTCTCAATCAATTATTTGTACAAAAATACACAATATTATCTGATTTTGTTGCTATTTTTGTCATTAGAAAAGTATTAAAACTATGAATAAGCGAGTTTTGGTGATTGGTGCCGGTGGTTTTATCGGTGGATTTATGGCTAAGGAGAGTCTTAATCGCGGTTATGAAACGTGGGTAGCTGTGCGTGAATCCACATCACGTCGTTATTTAAGCGATGAGCGACTTAATTTTATCGTTTTAGATTATGATAATAATGATAGCCTTACTAAAACATTAACAACAACTCTTCCCGAAGGTGAAAAATGGGATTATATAGTTTATAATCTTGGCGCTACAAAGTGTGCTAATTTTATGGATTTCAATCGCATAAATTATGAATATCTTCGTCGTTTTGTTGAGGTGTTGCGGTTAAATAATCTTGTCCCTGAACGTTTCCTTTTTATGAGTAGTCTCAGTGCTCTTGGTCCTGGAGATGAAAAAGGATATACCCCCATGACTTCGTCAATGATTCCTAATCCCAATACGAAATATGGTCTATCAAAAATAAAAGCGGAACTTTATCTTGAGACTCTACCTGATTTTCCTTATATAATTTTTCGTCCAACAGGGGTTTATGGACCGCATGAACAAGATTATTTGATGATGATTAAGAGTATCGACAGCCATTGGGATTTTGGTGTGGGTTATCGCAAACAGTTACTCACATTCATTTATGTCGAAGATCTTGTTTCGGCTGTTTATGACGCATTTGATGCCGGTGTTGTTAAAAAGAAATATATCATTTCGGAGGATAGATCTTATACTCAGGCCGAATTTCGTAAAATTGTAGCAAAAGAACTTGGGATAAAATGGGTTATCCCTATGCGTTTGCCTTTATGGATTGTTTATATTGCATCTGTGATTGCTGAAAAATGGGGTGTTATTCACATGAAACCAAGTACACTCAATAGAGACAAGTTTAAAATTATGAAACAACGTAATTGGTCGTGTGATATTTCTGATGCTAAACGTGATTTTAATTTCTTCCCGCGTTATTCATTAATTGCCGGTGTTAGAGCTACAGTAGCATCTTATAAACAAGAAAAACAAAATAAATCATAGAAATAATGAATAGTAAATCCAAAATGCCACGATTATTATTGTGGATTGTTATATTACTAATGTCGCCTGTTTTAGCATTACCTGTTTTATTGACAAGAACTCCCGAAGAATTTAAGATGTTTCTATGGCTTTATCCTATTTATGTTTTGACAACTGGATATTTGGCTTATCAATGTTATTCCTCTCGCCGAGAAATGACCTATATATTGTTGATACTGTTGGTGTTATCTCATGTAGCTATGTGGTTGCTCCCAAAAAGTATTTAATAATAATTTTTTTTAAAATCAGGCATGATTATAAAAAATGTTAATAATTAAGTTTTTTATAAAGAAAAAATTGTGTTATATAACATAAAATGCATACCTTTGTACTGTGTTTTTCATGGTATTAGATTTAAGGTTAAGGAGATTGATTGTCGTGATGACAATCAATTTTTTTTATATCTATTCCATTCTTTTCTTGTTGAGACATAAACAGGTGATATACTGTTATATAAGTATATAAAAATATCCCAAATATAAAAAGCACTCATTGAGTGCTTTTTTGGTAAATACTCCCTTATTGAAGGATTATTTTAATTAGAATGTTTAGCTGTTTATGAGGGATATTATTTTTTCGATTGGGAGAGGGCTTTCGTCGCTTTCATAGAAAAGTCTGTCAGAGGGGATTATTGATACTGTTTCTTTGTTGAATTTCTCTCCAAGCGAGAGGTAAAATCCATGACGCAAGAGTTCTTGTGCCAATTCAGGTTTTCCTCTAAAGCCATGTATAATCCATGGTTGTCGAGGTTTTAGCTCCTGTTTAAGTTTTATTATTTGAGGAAATGTTTTGACTGCATGTATTATCAGCGGTTTTTCTAATTGTTCGCTTAATAGGATGTGGAATTTGAATAACTCGACCTGTTTAGCTATATTCCCTCCTTTTAAAGCATCAAGCCCTGTCTCGCCTATTGCTACTATTTGTTCATTATGAACTTTTGATGCGAGAGCTTCAAGCATCGATTGTGTAACGGCAGGTGTGTCCCATGGGTGTATTCCCATAGAATAATAGGTACCAGGACAAACAACTTCATCGGGCGAGATATTTATG
>JAFXGB010000225.1 GCA_017520235.1 Muribaculaceae bacterium
AGCCAGGATCAAACTCTTCGTTGTTGTTTATATTGTCTTTTCTTTTTCTAATAAAAAATTCAAGACAAAACTTCTTTTTTATTTATTTGTTTTGCCTTCACAATACCCACGAATACCCTTATCGCTCTTGGTGTTTACGCCTAGATTTTTTGTGAATTGACAGAGAATCATTTCTGACTCTTGTACTACTTCGTCTATTGCAATTATGTCAATGTTCGTTTGCGCTTTTTAAATGCGCGAAAGTTTTGCAAAGGTACAACCTTTTTTATTCACGACAAAATTTTTATCAACTTTTTTGAAAATATTTTATCGAAGCTTTCAAGCGGAGCTCCTATTCACTCCAAATACCCGACGCTACGGCTATCCCTCAAAAGCGAGTGCAAAGGTAGACAAAATTATGTTATAAAACATATTTTTGCAGCATAAATTTATCGAGCCTTGTTGTTTTTAACAGACTTAAACACTTCTCCACATCTTCTAAATGGAATAACTTGCTCGTTTTATGCGGCACTTATTATTATTCTACAGAAAGTCGATAAACGATGCGTTGCATTCCATCTTGGTAACGTGAGCTTGAAATGCGGAACACTCCAATTTCCTTAGTCGATTCTACATGAGCGCCAACACAAGGGCAAGCATCATAATCCCCAATGTGTACTATGCGCAACATTTCAGAAGCATTTTCAGGTAATTTATCCAAATCATATAGTTTTTCAGCTTCAGATGCCGGAATGAATTCATAAGAGACTTGGAGATCTTGAGCAATAATATTGTTAATTGTTTCTTCAATATCTTGTAGCTGTTCTTGCGTCAATGGCTCTGACAATGGATAATCGCATTTAGATTTCTTGCGTTCAATGTGAGTATTGCGAGATCGCTTGCATCCTATCATTTTCACCATTGTCCCATTCAATAAATGCTCCGCCGAATGCATTCGGGGATCCTCTTGCTTGTTATGCGCGTTTAAAACTATTTCTTGTTCCATGTTTCAGATATTTATAGTGTTGCAAATATAGCGATTTTTTTGCGAAGGGGGATATTAGACAATAAAGGCTCGACATTGCCGAGCCCTTACAGTAAATTATATATAGAAATGATTATTTCAATCCTGAAATGGAGCGGATGCGATCAGGAATTTCAATGTTGTTGCTGATTCTTGAGAACTCTTCGGCTCCAACCCCTACTGCAAACACAGGAACAGGGTTTCCGCTATGTCCGGTTGTCGTCCAATCGATACCGGTAGCATTATCCATCACTTTAAACACCGAAACAGTAAATTCGTTAAAATCTTTATATAGCGTTTTTTCGTCCTTGCTGTTGCGTTGATTAAATGTTATATCAAATTTTTCTTGCAACATTTTTTCATCAGCGTCCGGGATTGCAATCTTTGACCAAAATCCTAACTTTTCAGATAGCAAATCTTTCATGTCTTCCCATGTAAAAATACGACGAGACTTCATTATAGCCATGCATAAATCGGCAAAACTGTCTTTTGAAATGCGTTGGTAAGAAATATTTTCATACCATCCACTATATCCTGTTGCAGGGAATCCATTTATCAGACCTCCTGTATCATGGTCGGCTGTAACGACAATGAGAGTTTCATCGGGATGAGCTTGATAAAATTCATAAGCAACAGCGAGCGCCTCATTGAAATTTAAAATCTCTTTTACAACTGCACCACCATCGTTAGAGTGACCAGCATAATCAATATTCCCTCCTTCAACCATCATAAAGAATTTTTCCGGCGAAGTCTTTTGCAAATGTTCAATACCTGCTTTTGTCATTCCCGGCAAATTCAAAGCTCCGGCAACCGAGTCGATTGTATATCCCGCATTACTTGATGTCAAGTGCTCTGGATTTAATAATATTACTCTCTTTGATTTCACATCAGCCATGGCATCTAAGCCTCTAACAATAGTAACACCACTATCAGCCAAAACCTTCAACAAATCGCTCTCTTTCCCATCCTTTTCTGTTCCATACAAACGCGAACCGGCTATCAATTCATAACCTGAAGCCGCTGCATCAAGTCCAATTTCATATTTCATCTTGCGACTGGGTTGATGAGCATAAAAAGCACTTGGGGTGGCATCGTCGGGTGCTACAGTAGTAATAATCCCCACTCCATATCCTATTTTATGAAGTTGTGATGCGACTGATTCAACCGCTGTTGTATCGGGAGTAACACCCACCATTCCATTTAGAGTTTTATGCCCTGTCGCCAATGCAGTTCCGGCTGCAGCAGAATCTGTGATAGGGCCTGTTGACGAATAGGTCATAGCCATTGATGTTACAGGGAATTGCATCATCAACAACGGCTCTTCATTCCCAAGAACAATGCGATTATAATTTTGCGTAGCCATTATATGCCCCATTCCCATACCATCTCCGATAAAATAAAAGATGTATTTAGGAGCATCAGCAATAGCTCCCAAACAAAAATTCATCAAAAAAAGACTAACAAATAATTTTAGCTTCATATTTATACTTTTTTATTTAATAATAACATTGGTTCGATAAATCGTCTATCGTTACACAACCGAGGGACTTTGCGCTGACCTCCAAGTTTTCCTGTCGAAGCAAGCCAATCATCAAATAGTCGCTTACGTGCAACTATAACAGACAGACAATCAAGGAATATTCCATTATATCTTTTTGCTTGATAATCGGAATTTTCTTGCTGTAATAGTGAATCAAGGCGAGATGCAAATTGCTCTATATCTGACGGCTCTACAGAAAACTCAATGAGCCACTCATGACGCCCTTTATTACCTCCATTGGCATATACCGGAGCTGCCGTATAATTTAATATTGAGCAATTCATTTCGCGGCACACTTTCGTAATAGCAGCATCAGCATTATGCACCATTAATTCTTCTCCAAATGCATTGATATAATGTTTTGTGCGACCTGCAATTGTTATCTTAACAGGATTGAGGCTTTCTACTTTTATTGTATCCCCTATAGGGTAACGCCACAAGCCATTGCAAGCAGTTATCACCAAAGCATAAACCTTCCCCTCTTCTACTTTCCATATTGGCAACAATGTTGGATGCTCTTGTTCTACTTCCTCAAGAGGAATAAATTCATAGAATACACCCACATCAAGCAGTAACAACATTGCTCGATCATCAATGGCATTTTGTACCGCAAAGAACCCTTCCGAAGCATTATAAGTTTCCAAATAATGCATTTTTGAAATGTCGGTAATCGCTCTATATTGCTCCCTATAAGGTTCAAACGAGATTCCTCCATGAAAAAACACCTCAAGATTAGGCCAAACGTCATGGATATTTGTTGCTCCGGCTTTTTTAATAACCTCTTTCAACACTGTCAAAAACCATGATGGCACGCCTGAGATATTTGTAATATTTTCTTTTACTGAGGCTTCAACAAGAGCTGGCA
>JAFXGB010000226.1 GCA_017520235.1 Muribaculaceae bacterium
TACCACGGAGATACCATGTGTTTAACCTGATTAGCAATCTCTGCTTCTGATAGATTATCTTGCGTAGCCATCAACTCTGTCAGGCGCAATGACAATTTATCCTTGTCTTCTATCGAATCTATCGCGTCGAACACAGCAACAACATTTTGTTCCAACTCCTCAGTTAACGGACGCCCTGCTGCTTCTGCTATCATCTTATTTTGCATCACCATCAATTCCTTTCCCTTAACCACAGCGCCACCGAGGGACACAACAAAGGCAACATCGTCAGGTCGTTGGGCTGCGCATATAAATGCTATTGTTCCGCCTTCGCTATGCCCTATTACGCCTATGCGAGTGCTATCTATGACTGATTGTTATTTCAAAAATTCTATTGCTGCGATAGCATCTGTAGCATAGTCCAACGTTGTGTCATCAGAGTTCCCTTTTGTGGAGCCTCCTACTCCTCGGTCATCATATCGCAACACAGCAAAGCCGGCACGCGTGAGATAGTCAGCTATAACAGCAAAAGGCTTGTGCCCCAATATCTCCTCATCTTTGTTTTGCGCGCCACTACCAGTAACCAAAACAACTGCCGGATAATGATTTCCCCACATTGGGGTTGTCAAAGTCCCGGCAAGAGTAATGCCATCATGACCAAATGTTACTTCACGACTATTATACACAAATGGAGGCTTTGGCTCTTGCGGTCGATATAATTTGCTTGCTTCTTCGGTCGTGCGGGTAAGTAATAAAGGGACAGATACTCCTTGCTTAAAAATGCCTCTTATTGAATTTTCATCAGTTTCAAAAACGCCCTTGAACGATGCTTGCAACAATGGGATTTTTATCACCACGCTATCTCCTTTAAGTTCTATGCTTTCACATAGAATATCTTTAGCTCCTTGCATCGGAGAGTCAAGTGTCACCGACAAGCCTCCCCCTTTCTCTACTACATGAAAAACAATAGGTAATGACATAACATCGCCTTTCCAATAACCTACTATTTCATGCGCAGAAGCAGACAAGGTAAGAATCCCAATCAACAACAATAAGACCCTCTTCATAGAAACTATTTATTAAGTTTAAAGAACTCTTTCGATGCCCAATTAACAGCATGATAACTCACCACCATGGGATATGCGACTATAGCCATCGCTACAACTGCAACCACCGATTGCTCTGATAATCCTCTTAGGAAATAACACATAGCCAAAGTTACATAAAATAATATATGGCTTAACTTTACTGAAAGACTCACCCATGCACCAGCTACAAAAGCCACTTGTCCCAACACATACAGACTCATGAACAATAGTATATATTGCGGAGATAATTCCCAAAGCCATAATACAGTTCCAATTATAAATGATATTGCAGTAAGCGCAAGACCACTCTTTGAAACAAGTCCGAGCAACAATTTCTTTCTCATCAGCAACCCGATTGCATAAACTACCATCAGACTACACAATGCCGACATACTATACATTGCATATAGCTCTGCCGCCATCGGCTGAAATGATGTATATATCACAAAACTTACAGCCATAAACACAATAGGGACAAAACTAAACACAATCATTGCGTTGCGCATAGTCCTAATTACCCTTATATAGTCAACGTATTTATTAAGATCCTCACTCATAGCGTTATTTTTCGAGGTCGGCCAGAATTGACCGCAATTCTTCATCAGTAGCAGTCAATCGTGAACGGCAGTCCTTCAATAATTCAGTAGCACGACGAGTGTATGCCGCCAATTGGTCTATATCACAATCTTCACTTTGCATCATTCGCAAGATAGACTCAAGTTCTGCTACAGCTTGAGTATATGTCATCTCCTTTACAGGAGTAAAAACAGGTTGGTTTGCCATTTTATTTAATTATTTGTTGTTGATTTTATCGTACCATCAGCAAGTGTTGTTTCCAATATCGCCCCTTGCGGAATTTGCGACACAGAAGTAACTACTTGTCCGTTAATTCTCGTTATAGAATACCCTCTGCGCAAAGTCGCTTGAGGTGATATCGCATCAAGTAATTCCGATATAGTATTCAATCGAGTATTTTTTCGTTCAATTGCCATTTTAGTTGACGACGACATCACATCTTTGACATGATTCAGTCTTGCAAGTTCGGGGGTAATGCGTCGAGAACCTACCGATGCCAATGCCAATAGGTTAGATTGTATTTTTGATTTGTTTCGTTGCACTGCCGCAGTTGACATAGAGGATATTAGACCTTCTAAATAGGAGATCCTTTCTTTACATCCCGACAATCTGTCGGCAACTGTTTGCAATATATCTGCCCCTAAACGTCTCAATCCATCTAAAGCATTTAATCCTCGTGCAATTAGCCACTCGGCGGCAGCTGTCGGAGTTTTCACTCGCATATTTGCAACATAATCCAATATTGTAACATCTCTTTCATGCCCTATACCTACAATTATCGGCAATGGGAATTGTGCAACATGAACAGCAAGGTCATAATTTTCAAAAGCCACAAGATCTGATGTTGCACCACCTCCTCTAATTATAACTACTCCATCCCATTCATCTGCTTGCGCAGCAATTTGTTCAAGTGCTGAGATTATCGTTTCAGGCGCACGCTCTCCTTGCATCACCGCCGGGAAAAGTTTTACTTCAAATCTCAACTTAGCTGGGTTACTATATAATTGATTTACAAAGTCGCCATAACCCGCGGCTCCAGGTGCTGAAATCACAGCAATGCGTTGTGGGACCAATATCCACTCCAACGAACGATTCATTTCAAGAATTCCCTCTTGTTTTAATCGCTCAAGCATTTCTCGACGGCGACGCAACAAGTCACCCATCGTGTATTCAGGATTGACCGCATTGATAACAAGCGAAATACCATACACCGGGTGCATCGTTGCCGACACTTGCACCATTACCTTTATTCCGGTGCCAAAGCGTTGTCCAGTAGCTGCATAAAATTGAGCCTCGATGCGTGGGTATAAACTTGACCATATCATGGCTCGAGCCTTTGCCAAAGTCGTTCCTCGTTCAACATCCTTTTGCAATAGTTCCATATAGCAATGACCTCCTCTCACAGCCACATCACTCAACTCTGCTGTTACCCACACATTTTGTGTAGACGCAACAGTAATGAGCGACGAGATGCGCTTATTCAGTTCCAGCAATGTCAATGCCTCGTTTGCCATAATTACTTAATCAATTTAAATTGTTTGCCTGTCCAACGATATTTTAATTGTGGGGTGAAATAAGATGCTACTGACTCATAAATATCTTCAGAAAGCATTGATTTTATGTTATTATTTAGCAACAGTTCTCCATTCATTGTATCAAACTCATAACCCACAAGTATAAATGGCACCAAAGCTTCTACTTCTTTAATATTTTTCTTTCCTGTCGATGTTAACCAATCTTCCAACTCCGGCTCTGAAAAATATTTACCATCAATCTTTTCCCATTCAGTAGTATAAAATGAGATTTTACTATCTGATTCCAGGGCTTTTATCGTTTCAATCAAAGCTATTATCTCTTTCCCATCTTTCAAATCAAGTATAGCAATTTGATAAGATGATGATGCACTCATCTCAAATCGCAAGTCATTGATTTTTATTGATGTAACTCGTGAATTCCCTGATAGCTTATTTTTTGAGGGAGTTGTAGAGCCACTATTAAAGTAATCTATCATATCAAGGCGAGTGCTTTTATTCAGTAATGGGAATACCGACTCCGGTGCTGTCACGAAAGCCTGCTCAGCTGTGATTGCATCGACATTCATTGAAAAAATGCCGAGAATCAGAATTATAGATAATATTATCTGTCTCATATTTATCGTCTATTTCTATCTCTGCGACGAGATCCACGTCTATCTCCTCTGCCTTTTTTATAGTGTTTATCAAAATCACGCTCATCACTTGATACTGCCTCGCGATTGCGACGTGCTGCTACTCGAGCATAATCCTTATCAGGAGAAGCGACCTCAGAGTATAATCGTTTTCCCATAAAATCAGCCCCTTTAAGAGAGCCAACAACTCGTGCAGTATCCCCTTTTCTAACATCAAAAAGCGAATAATTAGGCAACAAATCAATTCTGCCAACCTCAACTCGTGCTCCCTGCACATTGTAATTCAGCAACTCAATGAGATTACCTGCATAAAATCCGTCAGCCTTTCCTACATTGATATATATGCGCGCCATGCCTTTCTCTGCCGTACGACGATCTTTCTCCTTATTAGTGCGTGGTTTATTTTCAGCCTCCTTCGTTTTTTTCTCTTTGCGTTCCTCCACGACATCAATATTAGGAGCATCTTTATAGTAATCCAATAGACGGTTGAACTCAAGAGACAACACTCGTTTGAGTAAATCCTCTCCACTAAGCCATTCGAGTTTGCGGCTCACGCCTTGGAAATATTTGCCTATCTCTTCCTCATTGACATCAACTCGCTCCAATCTGTCAGCAAGATTATATAACTGTTTTTCAATAATGTGCTGAGGCGACGGAACTTCCTTGCGCTCAAAAGTCTTACCTATTTTCTTTTCGATCTCACGCATACGCCCCTTCTCACGAGAGTGAATTATCGCAATTGACACACCTGTTTTACCCGCTCTACCGGTACGACCTGAGCGATGAGTATATACCGCTGTGTCATCAGGCAAACCATAATTTATGACATGAGTCAGATTATCCACATCAAGACCGCGAGCGGCAACATCAGTAGCGACAAGTATTGACAATACTTTATCCCTGAATTTCTTCATCACCATGTCGCGCTGTTGTTGAGACAAATCACCATGCAACGAATCGGCATTATAGCCATCGGCAATGAGATTATCGGCAATTTCTTGTGTATCACGACGAGTACGACAAAAAACTATTCCATAAATATTGGGATTATTATCGGCTATGCGTTTCAATGCGAGATATTTATCATTAGCTTTAACCATATAATAAATATGCTTCACATTTGCAGCTCCCTCATTGCGTGTTCCAACGACAAATTCCACAGGATTGTGCATGTATTTTTTTGCAATCTTAGCTATCTCATGGGGCATCGTTGCCGAAAACATCAACATCTTGCGCTGCTCAGGCAAATGAGCCAATATTTCATCTATTGATTCAAGAAATCCCATGTTGAGCATCTCATCGGCTTCATCAAGAATTACAGTGTGAACATTGTCAAGGTGCACAACACCACGATTTATCAAATCTATTAATCGTCCCGGAGTAGCAACAATAATGTGAACTCCCTGGCGCAAACTGCGTATTTGACTCTCTATGCTTGAGCCACCATACACAGGAAGCACTTTCAAATTTGGTATATATTTTGAGAAATCGGCCAAGTCTCCACCTATCTGCAAACACAATTCTCGCGTTGGCGACAAAATCAATGCCTGTGGAACGACATTAGCAGTGTCAGTGCGTTGCAATACCGGCAACCCGAAAGCAGCAGTTTTTCCTGTACCCGTCTGAGCAAGAGCAACAACATCCCCATCTTCATTTAGCAAGTGGGGAATAACTTTCTCTTGCACCGGCATGGGAGCCTCAAACCCAAGTTCGGTTATCGCCATCAACAAGTCGTCTCTGACACCTAATTCTTCAAAACTTTTCATATATGCAGATTTATCCAATTATAATACAAAGATACAACACACCATCGAAAGATAATGCGTCAATCTCAGTTTTTATAACAATTTGAGTTATTGATTTAATGGGATATCGATGCGAAAGGTGGTTCCCACTCCAGGTTCCGATGCACGCACATAGATTTTACCTGAGTGATATTGTTCAATAATGCGTTTAGCAAGTGTCAAGCCAAGCCCCCACCCACGTTTTTTAGTTGTATATCCAGGGTTGAATATAGTCTTGAAATTTTTACGCGATATTCCCTTGCCCGTATCGGCGACCTCAACAAAAGCCATACCGCGTTCCTCTCCGGTGGTTATAGTTATCGCGCCTGTGCCTTCCATCGCATCTACTGCATTTTTAATGAGGTTTTCCATAACCCACTCAAATAGTGGAGCTGAAAGTTTTACCAACAAATCTCCATCATACATGTTTCGTGTCAACGAAATGCGCGACGAGATGCGCGACGACATATATGACGATGAGCGTTCAACGACTTTATTCAACTCATCTTGTTCCATTTGTGGCTTTGAGCCTATCTTAGAGAAACGTGAAGCAATGGTACTCAATCGCTGTACATCTTTATTCATCTCTCCCACAGTTTCAGCATCGACTCCCAAGCTTTCAAGGAGTTCCATCCATGCCATCAATGAGGAAATGGGCGTGCCAAGTTGGTGAGCTGT
The DNA here is from genome assembly GCA_017520235.1 of Muribaculaceae bacterium. GTDB lineage: Bacteria > Bacteroidota > Bacteroidia > Bacteroidales > Muribaculaceae > RGIG4079. Next base: position 6,273 of record JAFXGB010000226.1, read on the forward strand.
TTCTTTTGATAACCCCACCCACACTTTGTTTTGCTCTGCCTTCTTTGTTGACAATACCGCAAAATATACTATTGCGATAAACGCAAGCATCACAAGTATTTGGATATAAGGATAATAGCTTAATCGTTTGAGTAATTTTGAATCTTCATAATAAAGATATTGCTTAAAATCATCAGTAATGGGCATCTCTATTACATTAGAGGTCTTGCGCAAATCAGCGAGGCGTTCTTTTAGGAATGATTCATTTGCCGGGGACAATGGAAAACGATTAACCGAATCTATAGGTTCAGGAAGATTAAAATTTCTGTGGTCAATAATATTTCCATCCTCATCGGTCAAAAGCACCGGGATTGTGCGATTGCGCTCAATGATACTAAAAGGGAAATCGGCACTTCCTCCGCCATCACCAAGTGCTGAATTTACCATCTCCTTTGTAGCATCGGCCCATATCTGCATGCGATCACGCTCTTGCTCCGAAAGATCCTTTACTAAATTATTTGACACATATAAAAATACAAAGACAACAGTAATCGAGATTACCAAAAAGATAACCTTCCCATACCGCCGTTTATCGTAAATATTTGCCATATCTATTTAACGCTAAAACCTGCGATATATTTTATTTAAAATCATCGTATATATATTGAGCAACGGCATCTGTTGCATTATCGCCAATTATCTCATGAGCAATCGCTTTCACCTCTGGCAAAGCATTACCTACGGCTACCGCCACATCGGCAACACGCATCATGGGGATATCATTAAGGTTATCGCCAAATACCACTATCTTATCAGCATCTATCTCTTTAGCGAGTGCTTTCACCGCCTCTGCTTTTGACACATTAGGGGCAAACACTTCAAGAATACCTGTATCCTCGCCAAAGATATCTACATAGCTCGAAACCGAACAATTAACACACCGTCGCAACTCTTCGGCAAGTGCAAATATGCGTTCGCGATCCCCCATCGCAAAAAATAAAGCTGTCAATCGGTCATTTTCATAGCTGTGGTTCAGACAAAAACGTTTGTACTGCAAGTCCTCACGCTCATCAACAAACGCTGTCTCCTGCTCCGACATCTCACCTTTATGATACACCTTGAGAATTCCATCAGCTCCAAGTGTATATTGAAAAAGATTTATACCATATTTTGCACCCAATGATTCTATTTGTTCAGCTATTGATTGCTCAATATATTGCGGATGTATATAGGTCTTTGATTGTCGGTCCCACAACGAAGCACCGGTCATCACGATTGCCGGCAAAGAAATATATGTTTCACCCAATAGGGGCTCTACTGTTGCCGGAGTGCGTGCCGTTGCAACCGTCACCAACGCACCTCGCTTTGACAACTCAGTTATCATCCGAGCCGACTCACTGCTCACTCTGCTATCCGGAGCGAGCAAAGTACCATCCATATCAGTTACATACAGTGTCTTTCCCATTGCCTTACAAAGATAGCAATTATAATCAACACAACAGCA
>JAFXGB010000227.1 GCA_017520235.1 Muribaculaceae bacterium
AAGAATGTATTAGATATCAATCCATTGTAGATGCTGAAAAAATAGGATATACCGACTCAGGTTTTTGGCTAGATGAAGATTATATGATATTGCCTAAAGACCAAAAAGTTTATGTAAGGGAATCTATACAAAAAAGAGGAGGAATAAAATACGTTGTAAATACGCGGGGTAATGAGAATGGTTTGGCTTTTGGAGGGACAGGTGGAATATATACTAAAATGCCCAAAACACTAATCGGAGGCAGTTTTTTTATTATGGGCTTTCCTGATTTTGATGAAGAAGCAATGGAATTATATAAAACTATATGTAAACATTTTCGGAGAAATTGTAAACGAGTAGAAGGAGTATCTGTTGCTAAAGATGCATTATCATTATTAAAATCGGGATGGCGACTTACTATAAATGCTGAAACACCAGAATTTCGATATAATGATACAATGTTGCCTGAACAGAGAGAAGAAGACATTAAAAATAACCCCGAAGTTTATAAAAGACTTGAAGAACTTGCAAATAGTCTTAGATAGATGAAAATATTATAATATATTTATGTTTCCCTAAAATAGCAGCATTGTTTTCGTAGTAAAAGGACATATGAGGAATAGAATAGTTGCAATAATATTAGCGATTGTGTTGTCGGTGGTATCAGCTACTGCTGGCATCCGCCATTATTGCAACTATACGACCAACACTGTATTGGTTACTTCCGCGACCTCATCGTCGACCTCGACAGCAGCGTTGATAACAGAAAACAAGCGCGACTATTACGGTGAAGATTTGATTTTCCGCAACGATACCCTCGAGATGGTGTCCATTTTTTTAGACTATGATAAAACGAGATTTAGAAAAAGATTTAGTAGAATTATCAAAATTATCAAAATATTAGTCTGTTTTTAACTATCGAGAATTAAGAATATAGGATACTTTTAGGATATGAAAAAAGCCGCAGTTCAAGAGAAATTGCGGCTTTTGTGTTATTTAGTGGAAAGATTATTTCTTGAATATCTTTGCAATGAGGGTGAGGATTGTGGGAATAATCATCACGAGGGCTGTTGAGCCGATGATGAGTCCCCAATCGGTTGCCGATAGTGGAACAACGTTAAACATTTCACCTCCAACGCTCACCAACAAGAATTGTCCGCCGATGATAACTATCAATGTCAAGAAGAATACTTTGCTGTCTTTCATGTTAAAGAATGCGGTGTGTCCGCTGTCAAATGCTTTGGCATTAAACAAGTTCCAGAATGAAAGGAATACAAATATTGTGAAGAACATTGAAAGCTCATATCTTGTAAGTTCGGCTCCTGCGGCATAGTTGAAATTAAATATATCGGAGAAGAACTTGACAATGTCAAATTGCAACAGCGTTGTGATTTCTTCATGACGGAAATATTGCATCAAGCCAAATAGGATAAATACAAATAGTGTGCCTGTACCGAAGATTGTCCACATCATGCGACGAGTAATGATAAAGTCATCGCTTCGGCGAGGTTTGCGTTTCATCACCTCTTGTGATGGTGGTAATGAGGCAAGTGCCATTGCTGCAAATGTATCCATGATGAGGTTCACCCAGAGCATTTGTGTAACAGTCAATGGCGATTGTGTGCCGAAGAATGCTCCTATCACCACGATGAGACAAGCAACAAGGTTTATCACCAATTGGAACAAGATGAAACGTTGAATATTTTGATAAAGTGAGCGTCCCCACATCACAGCTTTAGTGATGCTGGCAAACGAATTGTCCATGATTGTGATGTCGCTTGCCTCTTTGGCAACCGATGTACCATCACCCATTGATAAGCCCACTTGTGCAGCGTTCAATGCTGGAGCATCGTTTGTGCCATCGCCTGTAACAGCTACAACTTCGCCTTTCTCTTGAAGAAGACGCACAAGACGTGATTTGTCGGTCGGACGAGCGCGAGACATAATCTTAAGCCCTTGCACTCGTTTTACGGCTTCTTCTTCGCTTAATGCGGCAAAGTCAGGTCCTGAGATGTGGTTTATATCGCTATCGATGGCATTGTCCCACAATCCCACTTGACGCCCAATCTCTTTTGCTGTTCCGGGAGTATCACCTGTAACGATTTTCACGCTGATACCTGCGCTGATGCTTTCGCGAATAGCTGCCGGCACATCACTGCGCACAGGGTCGGAGATGGCTGTAATGCCTAAGAATTTGAGTTTGTCGCAAGTGAGTTTGTTATCTTTAATAGGATCTTCGCCAGCACCGATTTCAGCATAAGCAAAGCCGAGTGTGCGCATTGCTTGTTGTTGGTATTGCAGTAGTTGAGCGTGAACGGCATCGGGTGTTGTTCCGGAAAGGTCTTTACACATTCCCATAACGATTTCAGGCGCGCCTTTGACATAAAGGATACGTTTGCCCATCAACGGAGAGTCAACGATGGTTGCCATGAATTTACGCTCGGTAGAGAATGGCAATTGGTCTATTACTGTAGCCTTGTCTCTCAACTCCTGGAAGTTGACATTATTGTCGTTAAGCCATAGCAATAAAGCTCCTTCGGTGGGGTTGCCGAGTGCAGTAACCTTTTCCTTGTCAGAGAAATCAAGGAATGCAGTAGAGTTTACTGAAATCCCCTCGGTGATATATTTGGAATTATCGTCATTGCCGAGTTTTTGATCATCGCCAAGCACATAGAAATTAGTGCGGTAGATGCGCATTTGATTTTGAGTGAGAGTACCTGTTTTATCGGTACAAATAACTGTTGTCGCACCCATTGTTTCGCAAGCGTGCATCTTGCGCACGAGGTTGTTGCTTGCAAGCATGCGACGCATACTCAATGCAAGGCTCAATGTAACACTCATGGGTAATCCTTCAGGGACTGACACCACGATGAGTGTAACAGCAAGCATTATTGTGTTAAGCACATATTCAACAGTTTCTATAGTGCCATTTGCTGCCCAATCAAACATGCATAATCGGCCAATGACAATCAGAGCGCCCACAGTGTAGCTACACCATGACAACACTTTACTAAGTTTTTCAAATTGCAACGTCAATGGTGTTTTAACACCGGTGTCGATTTGTGCTGCTTCATATACTTTGCCATATTCGGTAGCATCGCCCACAGTTGTTACCTCCATCACACCATGCCCCTCGGCAACAGTAGTGCCACGCATAGCATGGTTAGTGGGATATGTTACATCGTCTTTAAAATCTTCTGGCTTGTGAGACTTGCGTATTAGTGGCTCCCCGGTCAATGTACTTTCATTGATGCTAAGTGCTACGCTATCGAGAAGAACGCCATCGGCAGGAACTTCATCGCCGGTTTCAAGAATTACGATGTCGCCTACTACAACATCCTTGCGAGGGACTTGTGTCATGTTGCCATCGCGCATCACCTTCACCGGGACATCGTCGTTTACTTGGTTGAGGATTTCAAACTTCTTGTTGGCACTCACCTCAAGAGCAAATCCTATAACTGTTGCAAGAAG
>JAFXGB010000228.1 GCA_017520235.1 Muribaculaceae bacterium
CGATACAAACTCGTGCAATTATAAAATGCTCTGGGTCCAATATATGTAAGACGAGCTTCTACACCAATAGTAGATAAATCCGTACAATTATAAAATGCATAGTTAAAAATCGCGTCCACATAATATGTGCGTCCTTCATAAGTAACAGAATATGGAATAGTAACACTACCCGAATAGCATCCACCATTTCTACTACCATCATGCGTAACCCATACACGATTACTATCACCTTGAATGTCGTAATAAACTCCATCAACCTCAAAGTCGTATGCCCACAACGGCACTGCCGCTATAAACATCAAAAAAGTTAATAAAATTTTTCTCATACGTTTTTTTATTTAGTTGTTAATTGATATGTCTTTATTAAACTCAACATCTTTTTAATTATATGTTTAGAAGGTAAATTGTTTCTCGCACCCGTAAGTACCATTACATAAAAACGTTCGCCGTTATAACTTAAAGTATAAATCTCATTTTTACTTTTTTCAAAATAATAGTAGCTCTCAACTATTTTTATCTCATTCGATAGCCGAAGTATATCAATAAATAAATGGCATGGAACTCGTGCGATTACTACATTCTTTAATATTCCCTGTATTTCCCTTGAAGCAGCAAGCGCAAATTTTATAGAATAATTACATATTGCTTTAGCATTACTGCTTATATATTCTTTACTAATTTGGTTAAAAGATGGTGTATGCCATGGAATTAAGTCTATCCCTATGACATTTCTAACCGAAAAATATTCTAATTCAATTGCATTGAAAAAAGGTTTTGTACGTTGAGTTAGTAACCATTCAGTTGTGCTTTTTTGATATTTATTATTAATATAAATTTTAAATTATTTGTTAGAAACAAATGTATCAACTTTATTTGAAACATATCTTCGGAATGAATTAAATCCTAAATATTTTACATAATCTGCACTCTGTTCAATTCCCCCGCGTCCTGGGTTTAGATTTATAAAAACAGCTTGGAAGGTATGTGTTCCATCATTGCCCCACCATGGCTCCGGGAGATATTGTATAGTTTCAACATTTGGATTATTGTAGCCATTAATTTTTTGTGGAATTGTCCACTTTATATCATATTGATTACCAATATGACTTATTTGTAATTTATTTGAATTATGAATTTGCATCCATTCATCAACAAACTCATCCCAATAGCGATAATAATCTTCAAGAGTTGTAGGTTTGTTCATAAAGATAATGATGGTATTATATATTTCTTTGCAAATTTATTCATTAAGATTCTTTTCAATTTGGTCCTTTTTGGTCCTTTTAAATACATTGATTGTTTTATTGCATAGGTTTATTTAATTTTGCATTATGAAGGAAAAAACATGTGAAGAATTATATGCCGCATTGCGTAGTGCAACTGAACGAATAGCCGGGCGTAAGATGCATACTCCAAGAGACTTTGACTACTTGGCGATGTGCATTTCCGACGCGACCCACACCCACATTTCACCCACAACACTTAAACGCTTTTGGGGTTATCTTAAATCCTCAACTGAATATGTCCCTCGACAATTTACTCTCGACTTGCTCTCGATTTTTGTGGGATATAAAGATTGGGGTGCCTATTGCTCGTCGTCAAGCGCTATTGATGAGGTGAATAGTGATTTTATCAAGGCTCCAAGCCTATATACAACATCGCTGTCTCGTGGAAATACATTAAAATTGATGTGGAATCCCAATCGTTGCATAAAGATAAAATACATGGGTGAAGACATGTTTGAGGTGGTGGAATCGATCAATAGCAAGTTGCAAGCAGGAGACCGTTTTTGTTGCGGATGCTTCATTGATGGAGAGCCATTGTATTTGACTCGACTCGTGAGAAAAGACAAAGTGTTGGGTGCATATGTATGTGGTCAAGACGATGGCATCAAGTATTCAATTGAAAGGGGGGGGTAGTAACCCACTGTCACACAATTAGTTGCGATTTATGTCGGGGTTCATCGAAGAAAACAGTTCTGGACTTTTATGCTTTAACTGGGCAAAGCCTATAGGCTCCTACGGCAGCACTTGTGAGTGTTATGTCGTGCAAATTGATGGCAAACGATTTTTCATGAAACGATTGCGTCAAGAGCATATTAACGATCAGGCCTACAGGGCGTTGTTTCGCAAAGAGTATGAAAAAGGCATTTCCATGTCTCATCCCAATTTGGTGAGATATGAGAAACTGATTGACTCTGACAATGATTGTTACATTTTAATGGAAAACATTGCCGGAGAAACTCTTGATAATTTTATCAAATCACACCCCGATTATTTCAGTTCTCGCACCAATCTGGACAAATTTTTCAACCAGTTACTGAGTGCGCTCAAATGCATGCATGAGCATCATGTGATATATAGCGATCTCAAGCCTCAAAACATAATGATTACCCAGGTTAATAATGATGTCAAAGTCATTGACTTGGGATTTTGTTATACCGATTCTTATCCCGACTCGGCTGGTACGACAAGCGGTTTCTCAGCGCCGGAGCATCTCAATCGTGGCAAGATTAATATATCAACCGATGTTTATGGCATAGGAAAAATCATTGAATATATAGGCAAGAATTTGACAAAAAGTCTTCCGCCAATATATACCATTATCATGGCAAAATGTCTGAAAGAACAACAGGCTGACAGATGGCAAAGCATTGATGAAATTTTGACTCTACTTAACAAAAGGTCAAAACCATGGAAGAAATGGTTGACATATATTATGGTGGTCGTAACTTCACTGGTGGGATATGTAATTTGGCAAAAATCGAGCGAAACGGCTCTGATTTCAAATGATATTGTATCGGTAAATTATGTCAACTATTCTAATTTCAACAAAAAGGATAAGACATGCGAGGTAATAGGTAAAGACTCGCTGAAGAACCACACTATCTACATAAGAGGACACATTAACTATCAAGGAGTAGATTATAACGTAACGTCTATTGCCAACTCAGCGTTTAAAGACTATAAGTATATTAAAACAGTTCACATTCCACATGGATTAAAAAGTATAGGTGATGGTGCGTTTTTCGGGTGCGATAGTTTATTAATCATTAATATTCCAAATAGTGTTACAAAAATAGGAGATCTCGCATTTTACAGTTGTAAGGGGGTTACTGAACTTATTTTGTCACAAAATCTTAAAGAAATTCCGTCAGCCTGTTTTGTTGCGACGAAAATATCCCGGTTGAATATACCAGAAGGGGTTGAGGTTATCAGGCTTGATGCATTTGCCCATTGCTCTAATATTAAGGAAATAAAATTACCTTCAACAGTAAAACATTTGGAACGAGGTGTATTTTACAACTGCCTTAGTCTGCAAAGGATCGAATTGCCTGCAAGCCTCGAACGGATTGACGAATACTTATTCTTTGGCTGTGAATGTTTGAGTGATATTTATATCTATGCAATAGTACCTCCTCGAGCATTGGTCATGCATCGCAATCCGTCGCAAATAACACTTCATGTGCCTGCCGAAAGTGTTGAGGCTTATCGCAATGCTCCATTTTGGCAAGATATGAATATCGTGGCTATAGAGGAGTAACAGCATTGCCCTTTAGGGAGGTAGTGGCTATCGGGACATGCGCTTGAGTAGGTTGTAGGATGGGATGATGCCAAGTTCTCCTGACTTGCTGAGGTCAGAGATACCGTTCTCTTTATTGCCAAGTTTTAGATATACATATCCACGATTATAGTAGGCTTCGCCAAAGTCGGGTTTCAACTCTATTGCTGTGGTGAATGCGCTTAGTGCCGAGGTGTAGTCTTGGTTGGCAATCATGAGGCAGCCTTTGTTGTAGTGGGCTATTGCCATGCGTGGCGATAGTTTGATCACTTGGTCGAGGTCGGCCATTATCATGTTCATGTCAAGGCGTGCTTTCTCTAATCCAAATTGTGGCGATTTTGTGGCGTTGTCGCTGTCGGTATCACCGGCAATGCGTTCAACTTCCATGTTTTTATATCTTGCGATGGCTCTCATGAGGTAGCCAAGAGTGAAGTCGGGGGTGAGTGTGATTGCGCGATCGAGGTCGGTGAGTGCCGATTTGTAGTTGTGAATGGTCATGAAGTCCATTGCTCGCCCAAAGTAGTCGATGGCTCGTGGCTCATGGGTGGCAATGTAGGAGTTATAATACTCTATGGACTCAAAATGGCGCTTGATGTCATTTTCGTCGGTGAGTTGAGGTTCATGATTGGTTACCATTAGTAAAAAGCGCAATATGCGTGTAGCGTTAAGGTCGTCGGCTTCCTTAATATAGTAAGTGTTCTCCTTGAGCTGTGTGGGTGAAGAATAATAGGAGAGGGCAAACATGGGCTCTGCTTCGATGTTTATGTTGCGGTCTTGCACGCGTCCGCGTATGCTCTTGTTATTGTACTCTTCTTTTACATCGGTCTCATTTTCAATGGTTAAGAGCGATGTAAATCTATTGGCTACGACTTCCTGAGGCTCGGTCTCATCAATGGTGGTTTCGTCGGATGAATTATTGGATTTCTCTACCGGTTTCTTGGCGAGTGCCATGGATTTATTGTAGTCTTTTTCGGCGCTGTGCATGTTGCCACTCAAGCGGTTGATGTCATATCGGAGGAAGTAGGCTCCAGCAAATGAGGGGTAGGCGTCAATGACTTTGTTGATGTCGTCAAGCGCTTTCTTGAAGTCGTGGGTGTCTTTATAAAGGACTGCTCGATTGTATAGCGCTTTGTAATCGTTGCTGTTGAGAGATAGTACCTTAGTGAAGTCGTCAATGGCTTTGTCGTTGTCATGAACCTCGGCTCTCAACAATCCGCGGTTGAAGAGTGCAACTGAGTTGAGGGGCTCAAGTTCTATGGCATAGTCATAGTCGGCCATTGCACCAAAGTAGTCGTCGAGGTTATATCTAAGGAACGCACGATTGATGAAGAAACCGGCATATTGTGGTTGCAACTTGATGGCTTCATTCATGTCGTTGAGTGCACTTTGGAAATCTTTGTGGGATTTTATTGCAATGTCGGCTCGAAGGACATAGGCATTTGTCGCATTTTTGTTTATTTCCAGAGCTTTGTTGAGGTCGCTGATAGCATTGATGGTATCTCCTGTAGCGAGTCGAAGTTTTGCTCGACCAATGTAGCCGTTGTCAAAGCCTGGGTGAGAGGTGAGCAGTTGTTCGTAGGTCTTTTCGGCATTTTCGTAGTCTTTGATCTCCTCTTGAGCAAGTGCCTTGTTGAATTGAATACCTCTGTTGTGAGGTAATAGTTCAAGAGCTTTAGTGTAGTCATCGATGGCTTCGCGGTGTTTTCCTTGATTTTGTCGGGCAACTCCGCGCAGTTCATAGGCATCGGTGATAAATGGATTGTGTTCAAGGGCAATAGATGCGTCCTCTTCAGCCCCTTTATAGTCCTCAAGGTTGTATTTGGCAATGCCTCTGAAAAAGTAGGGCTTAGCCAGATAGGGTTTGGCTTGAATGACTTGATTGAAATATTGGATTGATAGCATATAGTCCTCAAAATACAAGGCATTTTGACCTATGCGCATTACCTGATCGGTGTTGATTTGCGCTGTGATGTTGATGGACGAAAATATGCTTATGATTAAAAATATTATTTGTTTTTTTGTTCTCATTGCTCTATTTGTGAAAATATAGGACAAAAATAGTTCAATATTGGCAATAAGCAACTAAAAAATGTGTTTAATAATCTTTTAATACATGAATATTATATATAATTTTGTAGTTTAATTAAAAAAAGATTTCAATATACTTGTTATTTATAATAAAAGGTGCAGTTAAAGATAAATTACACTATGGATAAAAAGGAACACATTGTTGTAGTAGGAGGCGGTTTTGCCGGATTGAATTTTATCAAGCAAATCGATAAAAAGCGGTTTGATGTGACGTTGATTGACCGTAATAATTATCATAGTTTCCCTCCGCTATTTTATCAAATAGCGTCGGCAGGTCTTGATGCCGGAAGTATATCGTTCCCATTCCGTCGAGAAATGAGACGTGGCAAGGTGAAGGGGGCACGCTATAACATGGGTAATGTTGAATTCATAAATGTAAAAGAAAAGATTGTTACTACTCAATTTGAGACTCTGAAATATGATAAATTGGTCATTGCTGCCGGTACGACAAATAATTTCTTTGGCATGCCTGATTTGCTCAAAAAGGTATATACGTTGAAAAGTGCTTCAGAGGCTCTGCGCTGTCGAAATGCAATTCTTGATCGATTGGAACGAGCGTCGCTTTGCAAGGATGCTGCTGAACGCAAAAAATTGTTGAGCTTTGTTGTAATTGGTGGTGGTCCCACAGGGGTGGAAATTGCCGGTGCGATAGGTGAAATGAAGCGTTATATCTTGGATAGAGAATATCCCAATATTCCTAAAGAGGATTTGAGTATTATTCTTGTTGAAGGAACTGATCGATTGTTGCGAGCAATGACTGAGACTGCTTCTCGTGAAGTGTTGGAATACCTTGGACATCTGATGGTGGATGTTAAGCTGGAAAAAACGATGGCTTCTTATGAAGATGATATAGTTAAGTTTTCTGATGGAGAGGAGTTGTATTCTGAAATGGTGATTTGGACAGCCGGTGTTACCGGTGAGCCAATAGAAATATTTGGCACAGATGTGAAGCGTGGACCGGGAAATCGTTTCATCGTGGATGAGTATAACCGGGTAGAAGGAATGGACGATGTGTATGCTCTTGGTGATATATCTTTGATGATGAGCAGTGCTTATCCCAAAGGACATCCTCAGTTGGCACAAGTTGCGATACAACAAGCTAAATTATTGGCAAAACAATTGAATAAGGGAGAATTTAAACAGTCGTTTAAATATGTTGATAAAGGCTCTATGGCTACTGTGGGACGAAATCGTGCAGTTGCTGATTTAAAGCACATACACTTGTATGGACGTCCTGCATGGTTGACATGGATGTTTATTCACTTGATTTCGATACTTGGTATGCGCAATAAGATTACGGTATTGATTACATGGGTGTGGGCCTATTTCACTTATAGCTCATCATTGCGTATATTGTTACACTCTACAAAGTATCCATTGCGTTCTCGCTGGGGTGAGAAAAACTAAAATTGATAGTGAAAACAGAAGACGAAGATATTAAACTTGCATGTGAGACTTTGCGTAAAGGCGGTGTCATTTTATATCCCACTGATACGGTGTGGGGTATAGGGTGTGATGCCACCCAAAGTAATGCTGTGAAGCGTGTCTTCGAGATAAAACATCGCGCTGATAATAAGGCGTTGATTGTTATGCTCGACTCTGAAAGCAAATTGGATAGATATGTTACTGAAGTCCCCGAAATTGCCTATGACTTGATAGAAGTTGCAATAAAGCCGTTGACAATAGTATATGATTGTGGGTGCAATCTTGCTCCGGAATTGTTAGGCGAGGATGGTAGTGTCGGAATTCGCATAACGCGAGAAAGCTTTTCAAACCGTTTGTGTCGTGCATATCGTAACCCAATTGTTTCTACATCGGCAAATATCAGTGGGGAGCCCACTCCTGCAATTTTTAAGGAAATTTCTGAAGATATTAAAAATACAGTAGATTATATCGTTGAGACTCGTCGCAATGATAATAATCTGAATTCTCCGTCAAGTGTAATAAAACTCGAAGCTGGAGGAATAGTAAAAATTATAAGAAATTGATTAGTGAAAAACGACAACGGTGCAAATATGTGATTGGTGATTTCTTATCAACCAATATTGCATGGCTATTATTTAATCTGATTAGGTATAATTGGTTTGAAACCACATCTACGTTTGATACATTAGTTTCTTTTTTAACATCAAAAAATGTAGTTGCAGGTCAGATAATATTTCCATTATTGATGTTGGGTTTATATTATTTGTCGGGGTATTATAATCAGGTATTCTTGAAATCACGTCTTCAGGAGTTTATAACAACATCGACCACATCATTTATTGGTATGGTTGTAATTTTCTTTGCAGCATTATTTAATGATATAAATGCTGAGCGTGCGTTTACCTATGAAATGATGTTGGTATTGTTTATGACGTTTTTTTTTGTTGTATATATCGTGAGATATAGTATTACGCGTGTGGCTACTCACAAAATTCATCATAGAGAGTGGGTATTTAATACGCTCATTATAGGTACTTCAAATACAGCCGAACAAATGGAAAAACGGTTGCGCAAGATGAAGAAATCAATGGGATTTAATGTAATAGGTTATGTTGAAACATGTGAAGGCGCATTTCATAGAGATTTAAATCTGCCAATATATTCATTAGAAGAAATCGCTGATGTGTGTGTGCGTGAAAACGTAAAAAATATTATTGTCATTCAACATCGTCATGGAATAAAGGCAACAATGTCGTTGGTGAGCAATCTTTTGTCGTTGAATTTGCCTATATATATTTCTCCCGATTTATATCAGTTGTTGACTTCCAAGGTGAGGGTGTCGAATATTGTAGGAGAGCCACTTGTCGATATATCAAAGACTGAAATGAGCCAATGTATGCTAAACATTAAACGTGTGAGCGATATTATGGTTTCGCTGATAACATTGATTGTTATCTCTCCATTGTTGTTGATAGTAGCCCTTGTTGTTAAATATAGTTCAAAAGGTCCGGTGTTTTATAAACAAAGACGTATTGGTTATCATAAACGCCCTTTTAATATATATAAATTTCGATCAATGTACGTTGATGCTGAGGTCTCTGGTCCGGCATTATCAACATTGAATGACCCTCGAATAACTCCGGTGGGGCGTTTCTTGCGCAAGTATCGCCTCGATGAATTGCCTAACTTCTGGAATGTGTTGCGTGGCGATATGTCGTTGGTGGGCCCTCGCCCCGAAAGAGAATATTACATAAAGCAAATTATGGCTAAAGCTCCATATTATACGTTGATACATCAGGTGCGTCCAGGTATAACCTCTTGGGGTATGGTAAAATATGGATATGCTTCAGATGTTGATGGAATGATTGAACGATTGAGATATGACTTGTTATATATAGAAAATGTCTCGTTGTTGATTGATTTAAAAATATTGTTTTATACAGTTCAAACTGTATTTACTGGGAAAGGTATATAATGAAAGAGAGATTACAAAATATAGGACAGCAAATTTATGACCTATTTTTGCGTTTTGTCCAATGGAGACAACAACACATTAAAGAACGGACTTTTGTAATTATATTGGCTCTATTTGTCGGCATCTTTGCTGGAAGTGCTGCTCTGTTGCTGAAATCACTTATTCATGCTATTGCAAATATGCTTACTTCTCACATGGAGATTAGTGGTGGGAATTATCTGTATTTTATATATCCGGCATTGGGTATATTGATAACAGGTATATATGTTAGATATGTTGTGAAGGATAATATTTCGCATGGGGTAACTCGAGTGCTTTATTCTATCTCTCAGAATAAAAGTAGATTGAAACCACACAATATATATTCGTCGGTTACAGCAAGTTCGATAACAATCGGTTTTGGCGGATCGGTGGGAGCTGAAGGTCCTATCGTATATACTGGCGCTGCCATAGGCTCCAATTTGGGCTCAATGTTTCGGTTGTCGCCACGCGTGTTGATGATTATGGTTGGATGTGGTGCGGCTGCCGGAATCGCTGGTATTTTTAAGGCTCCTATTGCCGGTATGCTGTTTACGATAGAGGTATTGATGCTTGATTTGACAACGGTGTCAATAATGCCGTTGATGATTGCTTCTATTACAGCTGCGACAATGGCATATATCTTTACCGGGTATGATGTGGAATTCTTTTTCGTACAGAGTGAACCATTTGTAACAGGTCGTATTCCTTATGTTATATTGCTGGGCGTGTTTTGCGGATTGGTGTCGTTGTACTTTACACGCGCAATGAATATGATGGAGAATTTCTTTAAGAAAATATCAAATCCATGGAAAAAGACAGCTATTGGCGGGATGATATTAGCATGCTTGATATTTCTATTTCCGCCATTATATGGTGAAGGATATTCTTCTATTACTCAGTTGTTGAATGGAGATCCGTCGTCGATTGTAAATGGTAGTATTTTTTATGGCGATAGGGAAAATGTGTGGTTTATATTGATATTTATCGCAGCAATAATTTTGATGAAAGTATTTGCTACATCGGCAACGAATGGTGGCGGTGGCGTTGGAGGAACGTTTGCTCCTTCTTTGTATGTGGGGTGTATGGCAGGTTTTTTCTTCGCCTATTTGTTAAACAACCTTGGATTTGATTTAGACCTGTCGATAAAGAATTTTGCATTGATGGGGATGGCTGGAGTTATGTCGGCTGTGATGCACGCTCCACTAATGGCTATCTTCTTGACTGCCGAGTTGACTGGTGGATATGAGTTGTTCTTGCCGTTGCTCATCGTGTCAGTAATTTCTTATGGTACAATTAAGATTTTCGAAAAATATAGCATTTATACAATGCGTCTTGCTCAACGTGGTGAGTTGCTTACACATCACAAGGATAAAGCTGTTCTTACGTTGTTGAAAATGGATAGTGTGATAGAAACTGATTTCATGACCGTGCGTCCCGAAATGACATTGAAGGAAATGGTTGAGGTTATATCTCAGTCCAATAGAAATCTGTTCCCTGTTGTGAATAATGATAATGTGTTATTAGGAGTCGTGTTGCTTGATGATATACGCAATATTATGTTCCGCCCCGACTTATATAGAAAGATGAAGGTTAGCAAATTTATGAGTATGCCTCCGGCAAAAGTTGAGGTGGGGGAAAATATGGAAAAAGTTATGAAGACTTTTGACAAATCTGGAGCTTGGAATTTGCCTGTCGTTGAAAATGGCAAATATGTGGGTTTCGTGTCTAAATCAAAAATCTTTAACTCTTATCGTCGTGTGCTTAGACACTATTCTGAAGATTAATTTTTGAGGGTTATATAAACGAAAAGAGGCGGTTTCTTAGAAACTGCCTCTTTTGTGTAATCTTCAAGTAGAGCGCGGAGCTTACTTTCTGATACCGAGTTCTTTTTGTGCGATGATTGCACGATAGCGGTTGATGTCTTTTTTGATAAGATAATCAAGAAGACGACGACGCTTACCTACAAGTGCCTTAAGAGCTCGCGCTGTTGTATAATCTTTGTGATTTGACTTAAGGTGTTCAGTCAAATGAGCGATACGGACTGAGAATAATGCTATCTGAGCTTCAGGTGAGCCAGTATCAGTCTTGCCCTTACCGTATTTCTCAAAGATTTCTACTTTTTCTTCAGAATTCAAGTGCATTCTTTTGAAATTTTAAATAGTTAATAAAAAATTGAGCGCACAAAGGTAGGCATTTTTTTATAATAGCCAAATATTCCTATGTGTATATTGCGATTTGATTAAATTAATCGAGATTAACTTTTTC
>JAFXGB010000229.1 GCA_017520235.1 Muribaculaceae bacterium
AACTGTGGGTGTGGGACAAAGCGAAACTGCCGTACACTCAATGGTTGATTTCTTCTTGCTCATCCAACTTGCAGGTACAGGCGACGAGCTACAAGGCATCAAACGTGGCATCATGGAAATGGCCGATGGCATAGTTATCAACAAGGCTGACGGCGATAACATTGACCGTGCACGACTCGCGCAAGCACAATTCCGTAGTGCTTTACATCTATTTCCACCGACACTTTCGGGGTGGATGCCCGAAGTATTATGCTATTCGGGATACTATGAATTGGGGATAGCTGAGGTGTGGGAGATGATTGATCGCTACTTTGAATTTGTCAAAGGAAATGGATATTTTGAGCGCAAACGACAAGAGCAGGCTCGCTACTGGATGTATGAAACCATTAACGAGAAACTTCGCAACCATTTCTATAACAACCCTGATGTCGCAACGCTATTGAATGACAAAGAGCAACGAGTACTCAACAACCAACAAAGTTCATTCACCGCTGCTCGCGACGTTCTCGATTTCTATTTCAAAACGCTCACCGGAAAATAAACAAAAACGCTCACGATCGTGAGCGTTTTTCTATTATTTGCGGCCAAAGTCGGCAGGTATTTCCCCCCATTCTTCGGTTTTCCATTTAATCAATCGGTTGGCATAGGAGTGAGTTTGCAACCAACTTTCAGCTCGTCTCATCAGTTCAAAAATGCGAGCATTATTGGGAGTGCGCTGTAATGTGGTTTTGCACTTTCGATCCCTCACCCAAGCCAAAGCGGTGCGACTATCAGAATAAATGGGAGTAGCAACCCCCTGTTGGGCAGTCATCGCAAGAGCATGAACTATGGCAAGGAACTCGCCTATATTATTTGTACCATCGGCAAGCGGCCCAACCTTAAACAACGTTATTCCGGTTTTTGTATCAACACCTCGATACTCTACCGGACCAGGATTTTTTGAACACGCCGCGTCAACAGCTATACTGTCAAGTATTATTTCAGGAAACGCAGAATAATTTACAGCAACAGGATTATGCGAAGCAATTGCCTTCAGAACTCCAATGTGTTCTGAAGCATCTCCACGAAAAGCTTCCGTTGCAGCATCTTGGCTTGGGAATGCTTTATACCTTGCTCCGGGGAAGCCATCAATCTGGTCTTTACACTCCTCCCATGAGTCATATATACCCGGACTACGTCCCTCCCACACTACATAGAATTTCCTTGTTGACACGAATTGAGATAATTAATTTATTGGACTTATAGAAAATTTTTCTAAGAATAGTTTCACTGTTTGCGCAATCTCACTAGTAGTTTCTAATAGGTCAGAAGGAAAAATGACTTGCGCTTTAGAATAATACTCCATGCGCTTAGCCAATGCCTCAATGATAAATTGGCGCAATTCCTCGTCATTCTTCTCAGCAATGAGTGGGCGTTTGTGTCTTCCTTTCATCAAACGGCTATGCAACTTTTCTATCGGAGTATCAAGAAACACGCTCGTGCCATGTTCATTCATATACTCCATATTGTCAAAAAAGCACGGAGTACCACCGCCACAAGCAACAATAACATCCTCAAAATCAGCAACCTCATGAAGCATTCGGCGTTCTACATCGCGAAATCCATCTTCCCCTTTTTCAGCAAAAATCTCTTTTACAGTGCGATGATAACGCCCTTCGATGTAATTATCCAAATCGATAAATCTCATTCCTGATGCACGAGACACAGCACGTCCAAGAGTTGACTTGCCACAGCCCATATATCCCACAAGAAAAATCGGTCGCATACTTTAAATAATTATTGTTTAGTACAAAAGTAAGTAATTTCCCGTTTATAACAAAAATGAGAGGGCCTAACTATTGTCGGACACTCTCATTTAAATTATATTGTTCTGTTTATTTTTTAGCGTTGTTTTCTTTCAACAAATCGCGAATTTCAGTAAGCAACAATTCTTCTTTTGTTGGTTCTGGTTCCGGAGCAGGAGCCGGCTCTTGCACAGGTTCTTCTTTTTTGCGTTTAAGATTCATGATCAACTTAATCATAACGAAGATACAGAATGCGATAATAATGAAATCAACCACATTTTGAATAAAATTGCCATAGTTCATAGCCACTTCAGGAGATACCACTGTTTCACCATCCATTACAGCATCTTTCATTACCCATTTAAGGTTTTTGAAATCAAGACCACCAATAGCAACCCCAATAGCAGGCATAATAACATCATTTACCAATGATGTAACGATTTTACCAAATGCTCCACCAATGATGACACCGACAGCCATGTCAATCACATTACCTTTTACTGCGAAATCTTTAAAATCAGATAGAAATTTACACTTCATAATAAAAATAATATCTTAAAATTGATAAATTTGGTTTTCTGAGTACAAAAATAAGGAAATTTTTCCTTTATTTTCATCTCATTACCATGTAATTGAAAAAAAATTACTAATTTTGCGTTGCTAAATATGAATACATTGTTATTTATATAGCAAACAAGGTAAAGAGATTATTAATAACCCAATAATTTTTAATTAATTATGACAAAAGTAGGTATTAATGGTTTTGGCCGTATCGGACGTTTCGTTTTCCGTGCTGCACAAAACAGAAATGACATCGAAATCGTAGGTATCAATGACTTGTGTCCAGTTGACTATTTGGCTTATATGCTTAAATATGACACAATGCACGGTCAATTTGAAGGAACTATCGATTACGATTTGGAAAAAAGTTTGTTGATCGTAAACGGTAAAAACATCCGTGTAACTGCTGAACGTAACCCAGCTGACTTGAAATGGAACGAAGTTGAAGCTGAATACGTAGTAGAATCTACAGGTCTTTTCCTTTCAAAAGACAAAGCACAAGGTCACCTAGATGCTGGTGCTAAATATGTAGTTATGTCAGCTCCTTCTAAAGATGACACTCCAATGTTTGTTTGTGGTGTTAACTTTGACAAATACGAAAAAGGAACTCAATTTGTTTCTAACGCATCTTGTACTACTAACTGTTTGGCTCCTATCGCTAAAGTATTGAACGACAAATGGGGTATCACAGATGGTTTGATGACTACAGTTCACTCAACTACAGCTACTCAAAAAACTGTTGAC
>JAFXGB010000230.1 GCA_017520235.1 Muribaculaceae bacterium
GAGGTGTCAATCGCTTTGGTAGAAGATTCCCGATTAGTTTCTTTGCAGAAAGAATCGCGGAATGTTTCCTATGCTGTGGGCGACATTTATTTGGCAAAGGTAAAGAAACTGATGCCTGGATTAAATGCCGCATTTGTCAACGTGGGATATGAGAAGGACGCTTTTCTTCATTACTTAGATCTTGGTTCCCAATACTCTTCCTATTCATCTTTTCTCAAACAGGTTTTAGAGGATAAAAAACGAGTTCCTTCGTTGTCTAAGATGAAACTGCTCCCTGATATTGACAAGCATGGAACAGTTGCTGAGACTCTAACTCCAGGTCAAGAATTGATGGTTCAAATTGTCAAAGAGCCTATATCTTCAAAAGGACCACGACTCACAACCGAAATAACATTTACCGGTCGATATTTAGTTTTAATCCCATTTTGTGATAAAATTTCGATTTCACAAAAAATTAAATCGACAGAGGAAAAATTACGATTGCGCCAATTAATAGGTAGTATCAAGCCTAAAAATTTTGGAGTAATTGTGCGTACATCAGCTGAAGGCAAACGTGTTGCTGAGCTTAACCATGAACTGAAAACACTTTTGAAATGTTGGGAGGATGCTATTGCTAAAGCACAACGTGTGGATGCTCCTTCGCTCATTTTTGAAGAAGAAAGTCGTATTGTGGGCGTGTTAAGGGATATATTTAGTCCTACTTTTGAAAATATTTATGTTAATGATGCTGATATTTATAGTCAGATATCAAAGTATGTAAATCTCATTGCTCCTGAGCGACAAGAGATAGTTCAGCTATATGATAAAGATGAGCCGATTTTCGATCATTTCAATATTACAAGGCAGGTAAAGTCCTCATTTGGGAAAATCGTCTCTTTTAAATCAGGCGCATATATTATTATTGAGCACACTGAAGCTCTCCATGTGATAGATGTCAACTCCGGAAATAGAGCAAAAGCCGGAAATGATCAAGAAAGTAATGCCTTAGAAGTAAACCTGCGTGCCGCCGATGAAATTGCACGACAATTGCGATTGCGTGATATGGGTGGAATTATTGTAGTTGACTTCATTGATATGAACAAAGCAGAACATCGTCAAACGCTTTATGAGCACATGAGGACAATAATGGCAAATGATCGCGCACGTCACAATATATTGCCATTGAGTAAATTTGGCTTGATGCAAATTACTCGTCAGCGTGTGCGTCCTGCTCTTGACATAGTAACGACAGAAGCCTGTCCTTCATGTTTTGGTAAAGGAGAGGTCCAACCATCATTACTATTTACTGATGTGTTGAGAGAAAAGGTAGATTATCTGATTAATTCACTGAAGGTGAAACACTTTATTGTATATGTGCATCCGTTTATTGATGCCTATTTGAAGAAAGGTATATTTTCAGAGTATATGCGATGGCGCATGAAAATGGGATTTAAGTTTCGTATCTTGCCCGATCAATCGCTTGCATATCTACAATATAAAGTGTTGGATAAAAAACGCAATGAGATAGATCTCCAAGAGGAGAAAGATATGAACTCCTCTTCTTCTAAAAATAGAGCAAAGACCAAGAATCGAAATGATGAGGAATAGGCGTTAGGGCCATCCTCTTTACTCTAAGTAAGGATTCATGAAATATAAACGGCGACATCATTGATGTCGCCGTTTATATTTCATGTTAAAAAGTCCCTGTTATTCAGCTGTTGCGAGTGGAGACGGAGTGTTGAATACGCGTGCTGCAAGTTCTTGATCAAGCATATAAAGTCCCATGCCATTGTCTCCGATTAATGAGAATTTGTCAATAAGTTCTTGAGCGCTTTCTTCTTCTTCAACTTGTTCCGAGATGAACCAGTTCAATCGATCGCGAGTAGCATAGTCGCGTTCGCTTTCAGCAAGAGCGTAAAGGTTGTTGATTAACGCTGTAACCTTTTGTTCGTGAGCAAGTGTTGCTTTGAATGCGTCAAGAGGAGTAGCCCATTCTGTTTCTACAGCATCAATGGGTTTAAGAATTACTCTTCCGCCACGAGCATTTACATAGTTCATGAAGATTTCAGCATGAGCTTGTTCCTCTTTGAATTGGATTTTAAACCAATTAGCGATACCGCTGCGGCCTTGTGCTTCAAAGTTTGTTGCCATCGAAAGGTAGAGATAAGCCGACCATAATTCAGCATTAATCTGCGCATTGATTGCGTCTTCAATAGTTTTACTTAACATAATCTATAATCTTTTAGTTGTTTTTACAAATGTAGTAATAATTCTTAAACTTGAGTAGCGGATAAATCATTTTTTTTAATTCCATATAGCGAGGATCACCTCTATAATAAAGTAGATGCAGATGATGAGTTTTAGAAATGTGCCACAAAGAAACCCAATCAATGAGCCAATGCCTGATTTGAGCGCTGTCATTGTGTCTTTTTTGCCCATTAATTCACCAATAAACGCCCCTAAAAATGGACCGGCAATGATTCCCCAAGGAAGAATGAACATTCCTAATAAAGTCCCAATGATACATCCCCAATAACCCCATTTAGTCCCTCCAAAAAATTTGGAGCCAATTGATGGGACAATGTAGTCAAGAGCGATAGACAATGCAACAATAATTCCCCAAATGATTAATGATGAGGTAGAAAATTGTATGCAGTCAGTGAAATGAAAACAAAGCATTCCCACATAGGCAATGGGAGTTCCCGGGATAATAGGAATTATGCATCCTGCAATTCCTGTTAAGAGGCAAAGTATGCCTAATGTTATAAGTAAATATTCCATAATGTTGCAAAGTTAATGTTTTTTGATGCGTAAATTGCAATTATGATAAGAAAAAGCAACCGGGAATAACATCACTGTCGGTCCCGGTTGCCAAATTATGAGAACATATTATATTATTTCTTTTTGCAACAACGGCGAGGTTTCTTTTCTTCCGGCGCTTCTGTTGCTACAACTTCGGTTTGAACTTCTACTGCTTTAGCTTTCTTAGCTTTGGAAGTAGCTTTAGCCTTAGGCTTTCCTTCTACAACAGCTGCTTTAGCAGCTTCACGCAATAGGTGCTCTTCGTTGAAGTGTTCAATGTTTTTGCGCATTGATTCCACTTCTTTGGTCAATGTGCCAATTTCGCGAGCTTGGTTTCTGATTGTTGTGAGTAATGCGTTCAACTCTTCATTTTCGATAGACAATGGATATTGTTCTTCAACGCGCACGATGAAATCAGCAAGAGCGTTCATATAGTTAATAAACGCTTGGAATGGAGTTTCATAGGGGCTGAAATGAGAGTGAACAGCACCATCAGCAAGGTGCTTAGTACACATATAGTAGAAGTGGTCGCTTGCTTGTAGATAATACCAGTCTTGTTTTAGACGACGATCATCGCACAAGCGTACACGTTCAGCTACTGAATATAATTTTTGGAATGCTTCGTTTTGAAGTTTATTTCCTAACCATGCTGATGTGTCTCGTGCTTCATCGGCCCAAGAAATAGGGTGCATAATGCTTAAGTTGTCAACAGGTTTTAGCTTAGATATAGCTTCAGAAGGAGTCCAGAAATCAATGCCTTTTTCTGCCGCAAAACGTGGAAGAGCTTCAAGGAATTGGAAGATTCCTGTTTCGCGAGATTGCATTTCTCCAAATGTCTCAAGGTTGAGGAACAAGTTGATGATTTGTTCTTCTTCTGGTGTTGAAGCAATCCAATTGATGTATTTGTCAGCTGTTAAAGGGTATGATTCCCATTCAGTGTTGCTGAAACGGAATGCAATATCATCAGAAAGTTTAGAGTTCTTTAGTAACATTTTGAGTTTTGGAGCTGACGCTGCTGAGTATACATAGTTAGGAGATTTCCAGCCGAGGATGTGTTTTGCTCCCTCTGTGATGACTCCTTTGTAGCCCATGTTTAGAATTTGAGGCGCAAGGTCATCGCAATAAATCAACTCGGTGTTGCGAAGCACTTTAGGTTGAACTCCAAATAGTTGATGTATTTTTTCTCCGTGAGCTTTTACTTGTGCTACAAATTCTTCAGGATCTATCAATGAAGATAGAGAGTGAGCATAAGTTTCAGCGAGGAATTCAACTTTTCCTGTGTCGGCAAGTTTCTTTAATACATCAATAAACTCAGGGACATATTGCTCGCATTGTTCAAGAGCAACGCCTGTGATTGAAATCGCACAACGGAATTTACCTTTGCTTTCTTCAATCATGCGCAATAAACTTTCAGCAGCAGGAATGTAGCTGCGTTGTGCTATGCGAGTGATGATATCGTCATTAGCAAAATCATCATAGTAATAGTGGTCGTTGCCTATATCAAAGAAACGATATCTTTTTAACCTGAATGGTTGATGTATCTGGAAATAAAAACATATAGCTTTCATGAGCTTGATATTTTAATTGTTATCTGTTTAAATGAGTTATTTTAATTGCGGTTTAATACCTTATTATATATAGCTATTACTTTAGCTCCGGCTTTGTCCCATGTAATGCGATTTACTTCATCAAGCCCATCTTCTCGCAATTGTGTATACATTGCAGGGTAAGTGATGATAGAGTAAATTGCATCAGCCATAGCGTCAATATCCCAATAGTCAGTCTTTATGACATTATCAAGGATTTCAGCACAGCCTGATTGTTTGGAGATAATAGAAGGAACACCCATCTGCATAGCTTCAAGTGGAGAAATACCAAAAGGTTCTGATACTGATGGCATGATATATACATCAGATGCTTTGAGCATTTCATATACTTGTTTCCCTTTTTGGAAACCAGGGAAATGGAAGCGATCAGATATACCTCTTTCAGCGGCAAGTAAAATCATTTTATCCATCATGTCTCCACTACCTGCCATTACAAAACGCACGTTGTGGTTGTTTTTTAGAACTTTAGCAGCTGCTTCAACGAAGTATTCAGGTCCTTTTTGCATAGTGATGCGACCAAGGAATGTTACTACTTTTTCTTTTGGTTTGTTGGCTTGAACATTTAATAGCTCTTCGCTTAGAGGCTCAACAGCGTTGTGAACAGTTGTTACTTTAGATGGGTCAATGCCATATTTTTCAATAACGGTTTGACGGGTTAGGTTACTTACTGTTATAATGTGATCAGCATGAATCATTCCATCACGCTCGATGTTGAATACCGTAGGGTTAACGTTTCCACGAGAGCGGTCAAAGTCTGTTGCGTGAACGTGTATAACAAGAGGTTTCCCGGTAACTTGTTTAGCATGAATACCGGCGGGATAAGTTAACCAGTCGTGAGAGTGGATAATATCAAACTCTTCAGTGCGAGCGATTACTCCGGCACATATTGAATAGTTGTTAATCTCTTCAAGAAGGTTGTCGGGGTAACGGCCAGAGAATTCAATGCAACCAAGGTCATTGGTGCGCATATAGTTAAAATCGGCATATATATTGGAACGCAATTTATAGTATAAATCGGGATCCATTAGGTGTCCTATGCGATTTTCTACATATTCACGATTTACATCTCGCCAAGCAATGGGCACTTGTGATGTACCAATAATTTTGGTAAAACTTCTTTCTTCATCGCCATGTGGCTTGGGAATAACAAATGTGATATCCATGTCGCCACATTCCCACATTCCCTTTGTGAGACCATAGCTGGCGGTTCCGAGACCTCCGAGGATATGTGGTGGAAATTCCCACCCAAACATTAATGCTTTCATAGATAATGTGGCTACATGTTAAACTTTTTGAGTGTACGCAATGTGCGCAATACTTCGGCTACGTTTGTTGCGTGGCTTATCGCTCCACGACCAGTGAAAGGAGGATTACCATCATATAATTGAGATAATGAACCTATACAGCCTTGAGACATTTCGTCTTCGAAGCCAATGAGCATGCGATCAATATATGAAACTCCGCTCATGCCGAATACTCGTAGATAAGCATCAGCGTAGAATCCCATCAACCATGGACGAGCAGGCCCTTGGTGTAATGCCAATTCACGTTCTTCAGGTGAGCCTAAGTAGAATGGACGATAGCCATAGCTCTTTGGCGACAATGTGCGCAATCCTTTTGGTGTCAGTAGCTCGCGAGTTACGACATCAAGCACTCCTTTGCGTTGGCGGCGATCAAGTGGTGAATAGTCAAGACCTATTGCTACTGCCATGTTTGGACGTACAGATGGATCGGCATAAGAACCATTTACATAGTCATACAAATATCCATAATCGTTAAGGAATGTGTTGACAAATGAAGGTTTCATTAATTCAGCATACTTAAGCCATTTTGCACGGTTTTGTTCGAGGTCTTTATTCCCTTCAGCAAGTGATGCTCCAAACATTAGAGCATTATACCATAATGCGTTGAACTCAACAAGGTATCCTGTGCGTGGAATTACAGGATGACCATGTAGGGTAGAGTTCATCCATGAAACAGGATTGGATGAGCCTATTGTTGAAATGAGACCATTATCCTCAACTCGTAAATTGGGGTGTCCTCCATCGATTATGTAGTCAATGATTTGGGCGATGAGTTGCATGTAACGAGCGCGAGCCTCATCGGTGTCAATCATTTTGGCGTATTGTTGAATAGCCCAAATTGCCCATAATGGTACGTCTGGTAAATCAATGCCACTTATGCGTCGGCTCAATTCTCCGGTCTTCATATAGTGAACAAGTTCTTTCGACGCAGTTTCCATTATGCTTTCAAAATCAGCTTTATGGTCAATTGCAAGTGTAGCTCCAGGTAGAGCCATGAATGTATTTCGAGCAAGAACTACTCCCCAAGGGTAGCCTGATATTATGAAATCGCCATCTTGATCCTTAAGATAACATTGTTTTGCTGCATTTTTAAGACAATTGTAGAAACTTGTGCGGCGTGTGCGGTCGGCAATCTCAAGTTCATACATTTTGTTTAATGCGCGTGGAGAAATTTCTGAAATTCCTGCAGAGAAGATTATTGATTCTCCTTTTTTTATAGGAATTTCAAAATATCCTGGTACCCAAAGGTCCTCTGTATAAGGAATTCCTCTTTCAAGGTCTTTGACATATTCAATGTCTTTGTACCAATGTGGATCGTAAACCCAATTAGGCTTACGGCTCATTTGCATGTATAGTGTTGGATATCCTGGATACAAGCAACAAGAGATTCCGTTAGGAATATCAGTACATTCTTTGTTAAGATTTTGATTTTCCATGCACAATTCGCTTGCGTTGCGGAATGCAAGGAATGGTCGGAATTGCAGAGTAGTTGGAGAGTGCGCTTCAACAAGCGTATAACGGATTAAAATGCGATTCTCGTGAGATATGAAGATTTTTTCTTTAGTAAGAATCACACCGCCCACACGATAGGTTGTGCGTGGAACACTTTCGCAATCAAACTCTCGTATGTATTTATGCCCATTAGGGCTATACACCCCACCGCTATAGCGGTGCAACCCCAAGTTAAATGACGCACCATGCTGTATCACAGACTCGTCAAGCGATGAAAGCATGATGTGTGGCTTGTTGTCCATTTCCGGAATAGGGATGACCAATAGCCCATGTTGCTTGCGAGTGTTACATCCAACAATTGATGTACAATGATAAGCACCTGATTGATTTGTGCGGAGCATCTCTTTTGGAAGAGATTGCTCAAGGTTTATCATGAGGTTTTTATCAAATTTTAGATAACTCATTATGATTTATAGGTTATAATTTTATGTTTCAGGTATTTAATTTACGAATATCGTATTTATTTCGGAATTCAACAAATTTTTGCTAAAAAAAGAGGCGGAATTAACTTTTTTAGCATAATATAACAGTTTATTGCTTTCGAAAAATGTTGCTTATTGCGATTTTGAAATCGCTCCACATGCTGTTTATAGGAGTGATTATTGGTCTGAAAGGTATGTCTTTTTTGGGGATAAACACTTTTAGTCCTTTGTGATGGCATTCCACTG
Organism: Muribaculaceae bacterium; assembly: GCA_017520235.1. GTDB lineage: Bacteria > Bacteroidota > Bacteroidia > Bacteroidales > Muribaculaceae > RGIG4079. The sequence continues at coordinate 7,873 of JAFXGB010000230.1, forward strand.
ACATTTCATGTGGCATTATTAAAGGTTCTCCATCGAGGTGTACAGGACCTTCGCTTGTGCGTGAAATAGTGACTGCTGGAGCTCTAAATGTGTGTATCATTGTGTTTCGATCAATATATCCTGTGAATAAATCAACTCCCACCATTGCTGCGTCTAAAGGAGTGCCCGAGTGAACAATTGTAACATCAATCAGGCCATCGGTGATGCTTGCGCGAGGAGCAATATAGGCATTGTTCCCATATTGAGATGCATTGCAACATGCAACAATAAAAGCCTTCTCTGTAAAAGTTTTTCCATTGGCGGTAATGACATACGTTTGTGGTGCATAGTTGATGAACTCCGAAAATGCACTTTTAACATACATGAATTTGCCTCGCTTGTTTTGCTTGGCAAATTTTTCACTGACTGTAGCATCAAAACCCACTCCAAAAGTGCAGAAAAACGGAAAGCCATTTACTGTACAATAATCACAATCAGTAACATTGTTTTCTGCGATTATTTCGAATGATTGTATTGGGTCAATGGGGATGTTGAGGTGTCGGGCAAATCCATTGCCAGAACCGGCAGGAATAATACCAAGAACGACATTGCTATCGCATAGAGCTGCTGCGGTTTCATTGATGGTGCCATCTCCTCCGGCAGCTAACACTGCGTAATAGTTTTTACTGATGGCTTCTTTAGCAAATCGAGTTGCATCGCCTCGCCCAGTGGTGAACAAGACATCTGTGTCATAGCCCAATTGTGACATGCGTTTTACCGCAAACTCGGCGAGCCCGCGCTTGTTGCCTGTCCCTGAAATGGGATTTATGATTAACATTATTTGTCGATTTCTATTCATCAGTAATTGTTAAACGATATTTCTACAAAGGTAATAATAAAAAATTGTTCTAAAAATAATAAAAAATAGGATTTTTTTGTCTTTTTGCTTATTGAGAATTAGGATTTTTGACTTGAGAGTGCAATAATCACAAATGAGATGCGTTTAGTTTATTGATGAAATATATCAAATACATACTATTTTTATTTGTTGCATGTGCATTTATATCGGCAGATGCAGCTAAGTTGAACGATAAGGTGCTAAATCGTCCATATGCTGATATGCGCAAGTGGCATCTTGGGTTCTCTGTTGGTACCCACACTCAAGATTTGAGTTTTACTCATAATGGTTTTGTAACAGACAATGGAGAGACATGGTTCATGGAACAACCATCTTTTTCTCCTGGATTTAATGTTACTGGTCTTGCCGAGGTGAGATTAAACGATTATTTCAGTGTGAGATTTAGCCCGGGTATGTACTTTGGTAACAAGGTTGTGAAGATGTATGATACAACTAATAAAGTGGAAGAACAACAAAATGTAAAGACTTCTTATGTTGTATTGCCATTGGATGTAAAATTTGCAGGGCAACGTTATCGCAATGCCCGCCCCTATGTTGTGGGTGGTGCAATGGCGATATTTGATGTGGCAAAAAAACGCAGTGATTTTTTGAAGTTTAAAACAACTGATTTGTATTTGACAGTAGGGTTTGGGTGCGACTTTTATTTGCCTTATTTTAAGCTAATTCCTGAAGTGAAATTTTGTTTCGGACTTGCAGATATTTTGGAACACAATCGACCAGATTTGTCAGAGGAGCCTGAAAAAATGAAATATACACAATCATTGAAAAAGGTTACATCTCAGATGGTTGTAGTATCATTCTATTTTGAATAAGATTATAATGATAGGAAAATATAAATATATATTATTGACTTTTGCTATTGCAATGTTACTCATTCCGCAATGTGCAATAGCGCAGTCTGATGCTCAGTTTTCTCAATATTTTGAGGTCCCGGCATATTATAATGCGGGAGCGACAGGGATGAGTGACTTTATTCGCATACGTGGAGGCTCTCGTATTCAATGGGTGGGTATTCCCAAGGCACCAAGAACATTTTTGGCTGTAGCTGATATGCCATTGAAGCTATTAGGTAAACGTTTCGGGGTGGGACTCATCATGCAACAAGAAAGTTTAGGTCTCTATAAAAATATGTCATTAGGGGCTCAAATGAGTTATAAAATCAAATTGTTAGGAGGAACATTGTCAGCCGGTTTGCAATTTGGATTTGTTGATGAGTCGTTTAAAGGCTCAGATGTGTATTTACCTGACGATGACGACTACCATGAAGGGAATGATGATGCTATTCCCACAACTGATATTCGAGGGACTGCTTTTGACTTGGGACTCGGGGTGTTTTATACCCATAAATATTTTTGGGCAGGAGCATCAGTTACTCATTTAACATCTCCAACGATAGCCATGAATGCAGAATCGGGAGAAGGAGGCGAGGAGAAAAACTATGAATTTCAGATAGGTCGCGTGCTATATTTTATGGCCGGTAGCAATATTCCGTTAAAAAATACGTTATTTGAAATAATACCGTCGGTGTTGGTAAAGAGTGACTTGACATTTACGACGGCAGAAATAACAGGACGTGTGCGTTATAATAAATTCCTTTCAGCAGGTCTCGGTTATCGTTACAATGACGCTGTAACAATAATGGTGGGTGCTGAATACAAGAATTTTTTCTTGGGATATAGTTATGATTATCACACATCTGAAATATCAAAGGCAAGTAGTGGCAGTCATGAAATATTTGCCGGATATAGTTTGAAACTTGATTTGTCAGAAAAGAATAAAAATAAACACAAGAGTATTCGCATAATGTAATATGAAAAAAGGAACTATTTATTTAATAGCAGTTGTAATCTCGGCGTTCATGTCATCGTGTGCGTTGAGTAGCAATACTAGCTCGGCTGGAGGGGAAGTAACCGGAGTTGGGGCTACATCATGGGGTGAGCCCACACCTTATGGAATGGTGCTTGTCTCTCGTGGCTCAATGGAGGTTGGTCCGCAGAAAGCCGATAGTTTATGGAATCTTCGTGCTGATGCACGCGGAATATCAGTTGATGGTTTTTGGATGGATGAAACCGAAATAACAAACTCAAAATATAAACAATTTGTGTTCTGGGTGCGTGATTCAATAATTCGTGAACGTCTTGCCGATCCTGCTTTTGGTGGTGATGAGGAGTTTAAAATTGAAGAAGATAAAGAAGGTAATCCAGTTAAACCACATTTGAATTGGAATAAAGCAATACCTTGGCGTAACCCCAATGAAGATGAGGCTCGTGCCATTGAGAGTATGTATCGAGTAAATCCTATAACAGGAGTTAAGGAGCTTGACCCCACTCAATTAAATTATCGTTATGAAACTTATAATCACACTGAGGCAGCTAAGCGCAAACATCGTCTAGACCCCACTCGTCGTGAATATAATACAGATAAACCAGTGCCTACTGATGTGCCCATCATTTCTAAGGATACTGCTTATGTTAATGACGAAGGAACAATTATTCGCGAAACAATTACTCGTGGCTTGACAGGCGATTATGATTTCGTGAACACATATATCGTTAATGTTTATCCCGATACAACAGCATGGATTAACGACTTTGAAAATGCCTATAATGAGCCATATGTGAGATTATATTTCTCTCATGGTGGTTATAATGAATATCCTGTTGTTGGGGTAAGTTGGGAACAGGCATCGGCATTTGCTAATTGGCGTACTGATTATCTCCGTCGTGCAATAGGTCGAGAAGGTGTATATGTAGAACCTTATCGCTTACCAACTGAAGCAGAGTGGGAGTATGCTGCTCGTGCTGGAGTAAATGAAAATATGTATCCATGGGAAGGTGATTTACCATTGACTGAAGATAAGGGCTGTTTCTATGCCAACTTTAAACCAAATGAAGGTAACTATATTAAAGATGGGCAGTTGATAACATCTCAAGTAGGCACATATTCTCCAAATGATTTTGGCCTGTATGACATGGCTGGTAACGTGAGTGAATGGACCTCTACTGCTTATACTGAGAGTGTTGGTAAGTTAACAAGCGACCTTAACCCTGAATATCGTTACAATGCGGCTAAGGAAGATCCATATAAAATGAAACGCAAAATTGTGCGTGGCGGTTCATGGAAAGATGTTGCACATAACATACGTAGCGATATACGCATGTGGGAATATCAAAATGAACAACGCTCTTATATAGGTTTCCGTTGTGTGCGCACTCAAATAGGTTTTGCTCGCGGGCAGAAAGCAAAAAAATAAACATTAATCACGATAACTAATATTCTCCTTTTGAAAAATGGGAAAGATAAAAAGATATAAAAACAGTATTGAACGTTTCCTCTCAGGAGAGAGTGGACAACGATTCTTTAACTTTGCGTATAGTATAGGTGCCGCAGTCGTAATTTGGGGTGCGCTTTTCAAAATTCTACACTTGCCGGGTGGTAACACATTGTTGTCAATCGGTATGGGTACTGAGGTGTTAATGTTTATCTTGACAGCATTTGACCGCCCGCCAAAAGAATATAATTGGGAAGAAGTATTCCCCGTATTGGCATCAAAAGATCCCGAAGATCGTCCGGAATTTAATGGTGGAGGTGGAATTGTTATAGGCGGAGGCAGTGGTGTTTCCGGAAATATAACAGTTACAGGAGAACAAGCTCGCAATGCTGCCGGAATACCTTCAAATATTAATCTTAGCGAAGATGATACTAAATCATTGTCTGAAAGTATCGCAAAAATGGCGGCAGCATCTGACCAATTGTCAAAAATGGCTGAATTGACTACTGCTACACAACAATATCTTTCTCAAATGGCTGCTATCTCAGAGGAAATGCAACAATTGAGAGAAACCACTCAAGCATTAAATAACGTTTCTGATGTATTGTTGCAGTCTTATCGAGCAATTACTGAAAATTCAGAAAATATTACTCGCAGTTCAACCGGATATGTTGAGCAAATGCAAGATCTCAATCGCAACATTGGTGGCTTGAATACAATCTACGAAATTCAGCTTAAGAGTGTCTCGTCTCAACTTGATTCTATCGATCGCGTAAACCGAGGTATTAAAGATATACGCGATATGTATGAGAAGAGTTCGGCTCAGAGTGCACGTTATTGCGAAGAAACAGAAAAAATGGCTCGTTACATGCAACAGCTTAATTCTGTTTATGAGAAAATGATTACGGCAATGACTATCAACATGTATCGTCCTATGATGGGAGGAGATATGCCAGGAGTTGCTGGTATTCAGCCTGATGCGGATAAAACTCAACCCAATAATTAATAATTTTTCGAACTCGATTAATTATAGCTGATGGGATCAAATAGTACAAGGCTTTCTCCACGACAGAAGATGATAAACTTGATGTATATCGTCCTCACTGCAATGCTTGCTCTGAATGTTTCAAGTGATGTCCTTGATGGCTTTACTCAAGTAGAGGATGGCCTCAATCAGTCAAATGAAACTGTTGCGCAACGAAATGAGGATATATACCGTCGATTGGAAGCATTTAATGAACAAAATCCTGAAAAAGGTGCTGTGTGGTATAACAAGGCAACTGAAGTGCGTCACGCCACACAACAATTATATGATTTTGTCGATTCGTTGAAATTGGCAATTGTAATAAAGGCCGATGGTGATGATGCCGATGTTTCAGAAATTGTGCATCGTGATGATCTTGAAGCCGCTTCTGTTATAATGCTTTCTCCAACAAACAATCAAGGCGAGAAATTACGCAAATCGATAGATGGATATCGTGAGTATATTTCTGAATTAATGACTGACTCGGTGAAACGCATGACAGTTGAACAAGCATTATCAACAGAGTCGGTGAGCAAATCAGGAACAATAGGTGCTCAAAAATGGGAAGAAGCAAAGTTTGAGAGCCAACCGGTTGTCGCTGCTGTAACATTGCTCGCTCAATTGCAGAGCGATATCAGATATGCCGAAGGAGAAGCATTATCAACGTTGCTATCTAATGTAGATGCGCGAGATGTGCGTGTAAACGAGTTGAATGCATTTGTAATCCCTCAATCTCGTTTTGTGATGAGAGGGGGTAAATACTCTGCAAATATAGTTCTTGCAGCAGTCGATACAACACAACGCCCTCTTGTGGTTATCAATGGTCAAAAACTTGATAATGACAGAGGTTTGTATGAGTTTGTTGCAGGAAAAACAGGAACATTTGACTATGCTGGTTTTTTGGAAGTGCCTCATGGCGATGGCTCGATGACAAAACATGAATTCAAATCGTCATATACTGTGATTGAACCTACCGCAACAGTGTCGGCTACAATGATGAATGTGCTCTATGCAGGAATAGATAACCCTATGAGTATTTCTGTTCCGGGTGTCCCATCTAACTCAGTGAGTGCAAGTATGACCAATGGAACATTGACTCGTAGTGGTGATACATGGATTGCAAAACCGGCAAAAGTGGGAGCTGAAGCGGTTATTACAGTTACTGCAAATATGGATGGCCGTCAACAAACGGTTGCTACGATGAATTTCCGCGTGCGCAAGTTGCCCGATCCTACACCATTTATAACATTTACTGATGCTAAAGGAAATCAAGAACGCTATAAAGGTTCACGACCATTTGCAAAAACATTGCTATTGCAAGCATCGGGACTTGAAGCTGCTATTGATGATGATCTTTTAAATATACAATTCAAAGTATTGAGTTTTGAAACAGTATTCTTTGATTCAATGGGAAATGCAATTCCCGAAGTGTCAAATGGTGCAAGTTTCTCTCAACGCCAAAAAGATTCATTCCGTCGTCTATCTCGAGGGAAACGTTTCTATATCTCTCGTGTGAAAGCAATAGGTCCTGATGGAATTGAGCGTGATCTTGCTCCGATGGAGGTTATTGTCAACTAAAATTTGTAAATCGATTTCAATATAGATATAAAATGAAACAACTAAAAAGATATTTCATCGTTGCCATTACATTGTTGAGTGTGGGCATTTCTGCTATGGCTCAAGATTCGTCTTCAAGTTCAATAATGCGTCGTGGAAAGAATGATCGCAACAAAGACAAGGAGCAACAAGGTGTTCAAATTACTGAGCGCATGCAGCAGTTCTATGAAGAAACTCCAATGAGTGATGCTGATTTGTCATGGATGAGGGTTATATATCGTCAACTTGATCTTACAAATGACAAGAACGCTCCGCTTTATTATCCCGAAGAGCCTACCGCTGACCAAGAAAGCATGTTCCGCATTATAATGCGCCTTCTTGCCAATAATCAAGTAGCAGCATATGAATATCTTGATGGACGCGAGGTGTTTACCGATCAATATCGCATCAAAGTGAAAGATATGCTTGAGCGTTTCCACATCCTTTATACAGAAGCGAAAGGCTCAACTGAAAAAAATCCTAAATTTACAATTGAAGAAAGTGATGTGCCTGCTAATGAGGTATTGTCATATTATTTGCTTGAACGATGGGTGTTTGACTCGCGTAGCAATCGCATGAAAACAACAGTTGAGGCAATATGCCCAGTGTTGCATCGTGCAGGGGACTTCGGTGGAGAGCCTATCAAATATCCTATGTTCTGGATTAAATTTGATGTATTGCGTCCCTATTTGACTCAACAATACATCTTTGTTGATGATGATAATAATTTGCCAAAATACACCTATGATGATTTCTTCCAATTGGCAATGTATGAAGGAGATATTTACAAAACTCGCAATTTGAAGAATAAATCAATGATGCAACTTTATCCCGATCCCGATGATTTGAAGCGTGCGCAAGATAGTATTCAAAATCGTCTTGAAAAATTTGAAGATAAACTTTGGGTGCCATCTCGCGAAGAGGTAATTGCAGCTCGTGAAGCACGCGAAAAGGCTGCTGCTGGGGATACAACAAAGATTGAAGCCCGTGATGAGAAAAAGGTAGAAGAAAAGGCTACATCTTCACGCTCAAGCCGAGGCAAAAAACCGGCGAAAGTGAAAGAAACTAAAGTGAAGAAATCTTCAAGTTCGGCAACACGTTCAGTTCGTCGCCGCAAATAAAATATAACCCAAATATAAGGCAAACAAGAGAATGTATCGCGATACATTCTCTTGCCGTTTTGTATATATTATGATTATGCCTATAATTGGGGAGATTATAAAAGCATTTTATTTGTATCTTTGTGTAGGATAATAAACTGATATGAAAGAGTCGGAGATAATAAAAAATATAAAAGCGAGGCTTGGTATTGAGCAGTTGAATGAGATGCAACGTCGCATGATGCGTTGTCATGCACAGTCGGTTATGTTACTATCGCCCACCGGTTCGGGAAAGACAATTGCTTTCACTATACCCATGTTGAGGGCGTTAAATGCTCCGATGGGGGTGGTGCAAGCTGTGCTGATTGCTCCGTCACGCGAATTGGTGCAACAGATAGCATCGGTGGTGCGCACAATAGCTGTAGGTTATAAAACAGTAGCGTTTTATGGTGGACACTCAATGATGGATGAGGTGAAGTCATTGAGCGTTACCCCTGATATAATTGTGGCCACTCCAGGACGTTTGTTGGATCACATCAATCGCAATAATTTAAATCTCTCTTCTGTAACAACTCTTGTCCTTGATGAGTATGATAAATCGCTTGAACTTGGTTTCCACGACGAAATGCGTCGTGTGGTGAAAGCAATGGGTAGTTTTCGATTGGTGATACTCACATCGGCGACAATGTTGTCTGATATGCCTGCATTTTTGCCTTTCCGCAAGCCTGAAATTGTAGATTTTACGCAGTCAGATGATAATCCACGTGAGCGCATGACGATTGTTCAGGTGGAGAGCGCAGTCAGAGATAAAATTGGCATAGCGATTGACTTGATGCGCTCGCTGAATAACGGCAAAGTTATACTTTTTGTTAATCATCGTGAGAGTGTGGAGAGAGTTTATGACATGATGCATAAGGAGGGGTTGCCTGTTGGTATGTATCATGGTGGATTAGAGCAGTTTGACCGCGAAAAGGCGATTGACTTGTTGAATAATGGGACAACACCAATTCTTGTTTCTACCGATCTCGGCTCGC
>JAFXGB010000022.1 GCA_017520235.1 Muribaculaceae bacterium
GAATATACTCCTTATCATTATACCATTCTTCTATAAATAATTTTACAGGATCATCTGCATAATGAATTATGGTTCTATCCAATTTAATGTCGGTATATGCCATTGTTGAATTTGATTATAATGTAATACATCTCGTTCTTGGACGAGAGGAGAACTGAAATTATTACTATACAATTGACCTGTTCCCAAACCTTGAGGGAGACTAATTTTATATGTAGAAATCCATTGAGCAATTGCGTTCAATCCGATATTCGATTCAAGAGCAGATGTCGCCCACCAGCCAATATTGAATTTATTTGCTAATGAAATCCACTCATCTGCCCCTGAGAACCCTCCACATAATGCAGGCTTAAGAATAATGTATTGAGGTCTTATCTCTTTCAATAATAATTCTTTTTGATAAATATCATTTATCCCTATTAATTCTTCATCTAAAGCAATTGGGATTGGGGTATTTAGACATAATTCTGCCATTAATTCCCACTGCCCAGACTTTATTGGTTGCTCAATTGAATGTATTGAGTATTTTGATAATTCTTTTAATTTAATTAGTGCGTCATTTGTCGAAAATGCGCCATTTGCGTCAAGTCGGAGCTCAAGTATATTTGCTGTGAATTTCGAACGAATATATCGAATTAATTCAATTTCTTTTTCAAAATCGATGCCTCCAATTTTTAATTTTAGGCAGTGAAAGCCAGCATGTAATTTCTCATTTATTCTATTGTACATCTGTTCAAATGAACCCATCCAAATGAGCCCATTTATCTTTATATCATTATTCCCATTAATCCATTCTGATGGGAAAATCACTCGCTTACCATTGTTTGACAAATCTCTTATTGCCGTTTCTACTCCAAATACGATAGAACTATATTCTCTATAATCCGAGCTATTATAATTAGATATATTGCGACATGTATTTGCTAATATCAACTCATAGTCATCTGAATCTTCATAACTAAGGCCTCGAAATAATGCACATTCTCCTATCCCTACTATATTTGGATTTTGGCTATCCCAAATTTTAATGAAATAGGTTTCTTTTGAATTCATCACATCACGAGAGGTGACCGCTTTTTGATGAAATATGAGATTATATTTGCAATATGCCGATTCTAACATTCCTATCCAGGGAATTTTTGGAATTTTTGAAAATTGGGATTTCGTTTTTCAAGGAAAGCGTTTTTACCTTCTTGTGCTTCTTCCATTAGATAATACATAAGCGTTGCATCACCGGCAAACTCCATCATTCCACGTTGCCCATCAAGTTCTGCATTCAATGCACGTTTAATCATGCGTATTGCCATTGGGCTACGTTGTAGAATCGTTTGACACCATTCTACTGTTTCATCCTCAAGTTTGTCAAATGGGACAACTTTATTGACCATTCCCATTTCTTCTGCCTCATGTGCAGTATATTGGCGACATAAGAACCAAATTTCTCTAGCCTTCTTTTGTCCCACGCATCGAGCTAAATAAGATGATCCAAATCCAGCATCGAAGCTCCCAACTTTAGGACCCGTTTGCCCAAATCGAGCATTTTCAGACGCTATTGTTAAGTCACATACAACGTGCAATACATGACCACCTCCGATTGCATACCCATTAACCATTGCAATTACAGGCTTAGGAATTGAGCGAATTGCCTTGTGCAAATCTAGTACGTTAAGCCGAGGGACTCCATTTTCATCAATATATCCACCTATCCCCTTTACTTTTTGGTCTCCTCCTGAACTAAAAGCTTTGTCTCCTATTCCAGTAAGTATTATTACTCCAATATCATTACATTCTCTGCAATAGGCCATTGCATCAAGCATTTCTTTATTGGTTTGAGGACGAAATGCATTATATACATGCGGACGATTTATTGTTATTTTTGCAATCCCTTGGTAATATTCAAATAATATGTCTTCGTATTCTTTTATTTTTACCCATTCTCTTGTTGCCATAACTATATACTATTTAAGATTAAAATAATTTCGTAATATTTCTGTACTCTTTTTTGCTGGAGTATTTACTCTTAATATTGCAGGTTTTGAATTATCATTTATAAATAATGAGAATATTTGTTCCAACTCATCGGCATCTGATGCATCGTAAAAATTAAATCCATATCCTTTTGCTAATTCAGGCAATGGTAGTTTTGGTTTAGTTGCAAAATATTCTTCTAATTCAGGTAAATCTGATGTAGAATTTATAAATCGAAATATTCCTCCACCGCTGTTATTAATAACTATCATTTTAAATTTAGACGTGATAGCACTTACAGATAATGCATTAATATCATATTGAGCACTCATATCTCCAGTAATTAGCAATGTTGTATCATTACATACTAATGATGCTCCAATAGCAGTTGAAGTGCATCCATCTATACCACTAACGCCACGATTACAATCAATACGATTAAAACATGTAGTATCAAATAGTTGTGAGTATCTTATTGATGTGCCATTTGAGATTTGTATATTCCAATTTTTAGGGATATGACTAAATATAATATTAAATGCTTTTAAATCAGACCACCCCACCTTGTCAACAAAATGGTCATGTAGTTCTTTAGATTTTAGTGAATAATTACGCCATATTAAAGAATAATTAGAATGAGTAGAATCACCAATTCTAAGAGATTTTATTTTGTTGTCCATTTGACAAAAGAATTCAGTCGGGGGTACATTAATGCGCTTAGTTAATGCAGTAAAACAGTCTATTGTTGTATCAGAAATCCCAATATGCCAATGTTCATGTGGCTTATTTGTGCGTAAAAAATGTTTTATGTGCCTTGAGACAAGAGCTCCTCCAAGTGTGATTACTATGTCTGGGGTTATGCATTTTTTTTCTGTCTCAGAGATAATACTTAATGTGCGATCTATAGATGAGATAAATGAGTCTGCACTTAAATTAGATATATTTTCCGTTAATATTGCAATATTATTACATTTTGCCAACGATTGTAACGCTTTATTTAAGTTATTGCATGGTTGCATAAAACCCGCAATAATTAATACTTTTTGTGCAGATCCTATTACTTCCGAAAGAGTTGAAACTATATTCTCTGATAATGTATTTTGTGGCGAGATTAATTCAACTACTCTCTCATGATTATTTTTTAACGTATGGAATTTATTTAATGGTTCATCTAATTGGATATTAATATGAACGGGAGCTTTACGACCAGAAGTTGCCGTTAATAGTGCATCGTTTACAATCCTATTAACATACCATCTCATCGTTTCTGATGTGCATTCAGTTGGAATATTATAGCTATTCTTGACATAGTTTGACAAAGCTTCATATTGTCGAATTGTTTGACTATCATCTTGGTCGATCCATTCGATTGGTCGATCTGCTGAAATGACAATCAATGGAAGTTGCCTATAATATGCTTCAGCAATTGCAGGTGCATAATTTAATAAAGCAGAGCCAGATGTGCAAATTAATGCAACCGGCTTTGATGATATAGATGCCATCCCCAAAGCTATAAATGCTGCACTTCGTTCATCTATTACAACTGTTTTGTTTATTTCTTTACATCGAGCAAGTGCTACAACAATCGGAGCATTACGAGATCCTGGGGATATAACAGAGTTAGATACTCCATGCTCTTTCAGTAATGAAATTAATATATTGCAAGAAATTTTATTTGTAGTTTCCATGATAAATAATCTTAGACATTTGTTAAAATTTTTCTTAACACAGATGTCTTTAATTCAACCTCTTGCCATTCATCGTATTCATTGGAATGTTCGGTTAACCCACCTCCACCATACACACAAAAACATTTAGTATTGAAATGTACACATCTTAAATTAACATAAATTTGTAGCCCGCTTTGATTCGCAACACCAACATATCCAGCATAGCAATATCGAGGATGTACCTCAAAATGCATAATATCTTCTAACGCATATTCCAACGGATAGCCAGCTACAGCCGGCGTTGGGCTAAGGCGATTTAATAAGTCTACAATATTACCACCATTATAATTGGCTTTAATTCTATGGCATAAATGCTCGATGGCACCATATTGAATTATTTCTTCATCACCTACGCTCACATCATATCCTAATCCAAAAAGCGTATTGGTTATATATTCAGTTACATAGTTATGCTCTTCAATATTTTTGTAATCCCATGGGTATTCGTGCATTGAGTTCAATCGAGTACCTGCAAGCGACATTGTCTCAAAATATTTATTCTCGCTATTTTGTTTATATAAAATTTCCGGAGTGGCACCTAACCAACACCCGGTTTCTCGTGTCATATAGGCATAACAAAAAGCATTAGGATTACAATTGAAATATTCTTCAATTACATCAGAACTTTTTCTAATCATTTCGCCTGTTATTACGCGTGACAACACTGTCTTACCTCCTGCGCGTTTAAGTTCTTGTATTATTTGATGTGCTTGACTGCAATATTGCAAATATTCTGTATCGCGTGTCCATGGGGATATCTCAGGAGATGCTTTTGGGCTAATATTTGTCGCTATTTGCAATAACTCAATAGCATTCAACTCAGGTTGAATCCCAATAGTATAAGGGTAATCGTTATTGAAAAAATTTACTACAAATTCATTCCTACCATCAAAATAAGCCTTGCTTTCTTCTGGCGATGACGGATTAGCAAAGAATGTAATATTATTATCTGATGGCGTTGAATATACTGCGAATGGGATATTCAATGAAATACATGTATCAATTGCTTTTTTAATGTCGTCAGTAAACATTGTGTTTTACTCTTTATTCACAAATTGTTGCAATCAATTCAAATGGCAATGCCGATTTAATGGTTACATTGTAGAATTCTCCAATTTTCAGATCTTTTTCTTTTTCTACAAGTACTTCAGGATCTACTTCAGGTGAATCCCATTGAGTTCGTCCTATATAATAATCATCGTCTTCTCTATCAATGATTATGCGCAAAGTTTTTCCAATTTTGCTTTCATTTGTTGCTAATGCAATTCCTTCCTGAACAGCCATTAATGTAGAAAGCCTTTCATGCTTGACTTCGCCAGAAATTTCATCTTCGTAATTTTTTGCTGCAAAGGTGTCATCTTCCTCGCAGTAGGCAAATGCGCCCATGCGCTCAAATCGTTGTTCTTTAACAAAATTGAGTAATTCTTCAAACTCGTTCTCTCCCTCGCCTGGAAAACCGACCATCAGTGTTGTGCGCAAGTGTAGGCCAGGAACACGTCGGCGCATTTCTGCTATCAACTCGCGAGTTTCATTACTAGTTATGTGGCGACGCATATTTTTTAACACGTTGTCATTTATATGCTGTAATGCAATATCTAAGTATTTGCATATATTCTCATGACGGGCCATTACATCAAGTAATTCCATCGGAAATTGCGCCGGATAGGCATAATGGAGTCTAATCCATTCAACCCCAGCAATATTCGCTATCTTATCAACAAGCTCAGGCAGTTTCATCTCTCCATACCTATCAAGTCCATAACTTGATAGATCCTGAGCTATAATATTAAATTCTTTAACGCCACGACTTACAAGCATTTCTACCTCTTCGGTAATTTCTTCTATTGGACGAGATCTGAATCGTCCTGTAATAAGAGGAATAGCACAAAATGAACAAAAACGATTACACCCTTCTGCAATTTTTAGGTAGGCATAATGAGATGGAGTTGTAATAATGCGATCATATTTTGCCGTACTTGGGGTATTTAAGGTTATATCTGACACTAATTTATCCCAATCAAACTTGCCATACCACCCATCGACCTCAGGTATTTCTGCTATTAAGTCATTTCGATAGCGTTCTGATAGACACCCCATTACATAAATTGCGGATACAAGCTTAGCCTTTTTTGCCTTGACATGCTCAAGTATTGTTTCAATGGATTCCTCTTTAGCATCACCGATAAAGCCACAAGTATTGATAACAACAATATCTCCGTCA
>JAFXGB010000231.1 GCA_017520235.1 Muribaculaceae bacterium
TATAGCAATTTTTTACGGCTTATATAATATAAATGTGTATAACATCACCCATATTTGAGCGTTTTTTACATTTTAATAAATCTAATTAGCAATTAAACGAGGAATTATAACTACATTTGCTGATGTTTTTGTAACTTAGATTAAGTTTAACTTCTAAATTTCAAGATTAAGCCGATGAGAAAATGGCGCATTGATGATAGTGCTGAACTGTATAACATCAACGGATGGGGATTAAAATATTTCTCCATTAATGACAAAGGACATGTGGCAGTAACTCCACGCGAAGGTTATGCTTCTGTTGATCTTAAAGAAATAATGGATGAACTTCAAGTAAGAGACATTACCACTCCTGTACTCTTGCGTTTCCCTGACATTCTCGACAACCGCATTGAAAAGATATCTCGTTGCTTTAAACTCGCAGCCGAAGAGTACAATTATCAAGCAAAGAACTTTATTATTTACCCAATCAAGGTAAATCAAATGCGACAAGTTGTAGAGGAAATTGTTACTCATGGCAAGAAATTCAACATTGGACTTGAAGCTGGTTCAAAACCGGAGCTTCACGCTGTTCTTGCAACAAACATTGCCGAAAACGCACTGATTATCTGCAACGGATACAAAGACGAGAATTATGTTGAACTTGCCCTATTGGCACAAAAGATGGGACGCCGCATATTTCTTGTTGTTGAAAAGTTAAACGAATTAAGATTGATTATCGAGGTAGCAAAACGCCTTAAAATCACTCCCAATGTCGGCATTCGCATCAAGATTTCAAGTTCGGGTTCTGGTAAATGGGAAGAATCAGGTGGCGACCAATCAAAATTTGGGCTAAACTCAAGCGAATTACTTGAAGCACTTGACATGCTTGACAAAAACAAAATGAAAGAGTGTCTCCGTCTAATCCATTTCCACATAGGCAGTCAAATAACAAAAATACGCCGAATCAAAAATGCGTTGCGTGAAGACAATCAATTCTATGTTCAACTCGCAAAGATGGGCTACAACATTGATTTCGTTGACATCGGAGGGGGGCTTGGCGTGGACTATGATGGCACTCGCAGTTCAGCAAGCGAAAGCAGCATGAACTATTCAATCCAAGAATATGCCAACGACTCAGTATCGGCACTTGTTGATGCATGCGTCAAGAACGACTTAAAGCAACCCAATATAATTACTGAGAGTGGTCGTTCACTCACTGCCCACCACTCAATCCTCGTTTTTGATGTATTGGAACGCACCACACTCCCTCTATGGAGCGAAAAAGAGGAACTCGAATCAGATGCTCACGAGCTCTCTCGCGAACTATATAACATTTGGGATCGATTAGACCAAGCGCGAATATTTGAAAGCTGGCACGACGCTTTGCAAATCAAAGAGGAAGCCCTTGACCTATTCAGTCTTGGATTGCTTGATCTTCGCACTCGTGCTGAAATCGAGAAACTATTCTGGTCAATCGCTCGCGAAGTGGGTGAAATAGCGATGTCAATGAAACACGCTCCGGAAGAATTGCGCAAAATCGCAAAGATGATTCCCGACAAATATTTCTGTAACTTCTCTCTATTCCAATCCTTACCCGACTCATGGGCTATAGACCAAGTATTCCCTATTATGCCCATCTCTCGACTTGACGAAAAGCCGGGGCACACAGCAACATTACAAGATATTACTTGCGACTCCGACGGCAAAATTGCCAATTTTATATCATCTCACAGTACCGCAAACTCCCTACCTGTACATGCATTGAAACCCGGAGAGCCTTATTATTTAGGTGTGTTCCTTGTGGGAGCATATCAAGAAATTCTTGGAGACATGCACAACTTGTTTGGCGACACCAACGCTGTACACATTGATGTTTACAAAGACCGCTATGAAATTGATCAAATAATAGAGGGCGAAACCGTTTCCGATGTATTGGAATATGTTCAATTCAACCCCAAGAAACTCGTTCGCAACGTAGAAGCATGGGTAACTTCATCAATGAAAGCCGGAAAAATTTCTCCAGATGAAGGACGTGAATTCCTCAGCAACTATCGTTCCGGATTATATGGTTACACCTATCTTGAACGAGATTAAGTCATATCGCTATTATACATGGCAAGATATTTCATGAAACTTGCCTATCGTGGAGCTAATTTCCACGGATGGCAATCTCAACCAAATGCTGTGAGCGTACAATCAACAATCGAGGATGCGCTCACAACCATTGTGCGTACTCCTATTAAAATTACCGGTGCCGGTCGCACCGATACCGGAGTAAATGCACGCATGATGATAGCCCACTTCGATGTTAAACAACCACTACCATCACCCGATGGGCTTGTGAAAGCGTTGAACTCCCTTGTGGGTAAAGATATTACCATATATTCTATAGATCAAGTACATGATGATGCCCATGCGCGATTTGATGCCACATCTCGCACATATCATTATTATATCCACACTGAAAAATCTCCATTCCTATATCCTCTTTCTTGGCAAGCTCCTGTTAATCTCAACTTTGAGCGAA
The DNA here is from genome assembly GCA_017520235.1 of Muribaculaceae bacterium. Classification (GTDB taxonomy): domain Bacteria; phylum Bacteroidota; class Bacteroidia; order Bacteroidales; family Muribaculaceae; genus RGIG4079. The sequence goes on from JAFXGB010000231.1 coordinate 2,507, forward strand.
TGAATAAAGCCGCAGAAATATTATTGAAGATTGATGATTTCACCTCATTTGCAAAACTACATACTGATGTAAAAACCAACATTTGTAATGTTACATATGCAAAATGGGAACAAATCAACGAAAATCAATGGATGTTTGTAATTACCGCCGACCGTTTTTTGCGAAACATGGTGAGAGCAGTCGTAGGGACACTTGTTGATGTGGGTAGAGGTAAAATTACACTCCAACAATTCATGGACATCATCTCGGCAAAAGATCGTTGTGCTGCCGGGACATCAATGCCGGCTCATGCATTATTCCTTTGGGAGGTAACTTACCCCTATTAACCAACTAAAAATATTGTAACAGATTTGTAACTTCACAAAATAATCGTTAAAACTTGCAATCTCAACATCTCTTGCAGAAAAATAGACTAAAAAATCAGTCATTTTAGCCCAATAAACAAACTTTATGACTTTAAAGTTTTAGTAATTGAATTAAAATTACTTACTTTGCACTGCAAAATAATTATTAATCTAAAAATATAAAATTATGTCAGAAATTGCATCTCGAGTTAAAGCTATTATCGTAGACAAACTTGGTATTGATGAAAATGAAGTAACAGAAACTGCAGAATTCACAAAGGATCTTGGTGCAGATAGCCTTGACACTGTAGAACTTATCATGGAATTCGAAAAAGAATTCGGTATCACTATTCCAGATGATAAAGCAGAAGGCATCCAAACTGTAGGTGACGCTATCTCTTACATCGAAGCAAACAAATAATAACCCCTTTTTCATCTAAAATTTCATAATGGAATTAAAGAGAGTAGTTGTAACAGGACTTGGAGCCATCACTCCTATTGGCAATGACGTTGATACCACATGGAAAAACGCCATTGATGGAGTTAGTGGAGCCGGACCTATCACTCATTTCGACGCCTCTAAATTCAAAACACAATTTGCATGTGAGGTAAAGAATTTCAATGCTACCGAGCACTTTGATCGCAAAGCATTGCGCACTCTTGACCTTTATGCACAATATGCTATTGTTGCAGCTCGTCAAGCCGTAGATGATTCAGGCATTGAAGAAGGCGAAAACTTAGACAAAAATCGTGTTGGTGTAATTGTTGCAGCAGGTATCGGTGGTCTTCACACATTTGAAGAAGAAGCCGGCTACTATGCACTACACCATGAAGAACAAGGCCCGAAATACAACCCATTCTTCATCCCTAAGATGATTGCCGACATTGCATCAGGACACATTTCTATGCAATATGGATATCATGGACCTAACTATGGTACAGTATCAGCATGTGCATCATCTAACAACTCAATCATTGACGCATTTAACCTCATCCGTTTGGGAAAAGCTGATGCCATCGTAACAGGTGGAGCAGAAGCTGCTATCTTCCCCGCTGGTGTAGGTGGTTTCAATTCAATGCATGCTCTTTCAACTCGCAACGACAGCCCTGCAACAGCATCACGTCCGTTCAGTGCTTCACGCGATGGTTTTGTAATGGGCGAAGGCGCAGCAGTTCTTATCCTTGAAGAATATGAACATGCAAAAGCTCGTGGTGCAAAAATCTATGCTGAAGTGGTAGGTGGAGGTCTTTCTGCCGATGCTCACCACATCACAGCAACACACCCCGAAGGGCTTGGCGCAATCCTTGCAATGAAGAACGCTCTTGAAGATGCAGAGATGAAGCCTGAAGATATCGACTACATCAATACTCATGGTACATCAACTCCTGTTGGTGACGTTGGTGAAGTTAAAGCCATTATGAATGTATTTGGCGAACACGCTTACAAGTTAAATATCAGTTCAACTAAATCAATGACAGGTCACCTCCTTGGTGCTACCGGAGCACTTGAAGCTATCTTCAGCGTTAAGGCTGTTCAAGAGGATATCGTTCCTCCTACAATCAACCACGAAGAGGGCGACAATGACGAAAACATTGATTACAACTTGAACTTTACATTTGGTAAAGCTCAAAAGCGTACAGTCAATGCAGCATTATCCAACGTATTTGGTTTCGGTGGACACAATGCTACAATTATTGTGAAAAAATATGCTGAATAATTAGCAGCGTTTCACTCATAAAAAAATCTCGATCTTTTCA
>JAFXGB010000232.1 GCA_017520235.1 Muribaculaceae bacterium
ATCTTTAAATGGATCTCCAACTGTATCTCCTACGACTGTAGCTTTGTGTACTTCACTACCTTTACCACCAAAGTTCCCTTCTTCCACATATTTTTTGGCATTATCCCAAGCTCCACCAGCATTTGCCATAAATATAGCCAATACAAATCCTGCAGACAAGCCTCCAACTAATAGTCCTATCACACCTGTTACACCAAATATTATACCAGTTACAATGGGAACAATGATTGCAAGCAATGATGGGAACACCATTTCTCTTTGCGCTCCTTTTGTTGAGATTTGGACACAACGAGCATAGTCTGGCTCTGCTTCACCAGTTAGAATTCCTTTTATTTCACGAAATTGACGACGCACTTCTTCAACCATACTTTGTGCCGCGCGACCAACCGCATTCATAGTTAAGCCACAGAACAAGAATGCCATCATAGCTCCAATAAACATACCTGACAACACCTTGGGATTCATCAATGTGACATCAAAATACATCATAAAGTCAGAAAATGATGCTTCCTGTATTGTTTTTGTCACACCTCCAGGCAACTCTAGCATTGTAGTTCCAATACGTTCAAGGCCGATACGAATTTCTTCAATATATGAAGCAAGCAAAGCTAACCCAGTTAATGCAGCAGAACCAATTGCAAAACCCTTACCAGTCGCAGCTGTTGTATTTCCTAGAGAGTCAAGGGCATCTGTACGTTTACGAACCTCAGCGCCAAGCCCACTCATTTCGGCATTACCTCCTGCATTGTCTGCGATAGGACCATAAGCGTCTGTTGCAAGAGTTATACCCAATGTTGAAAGCATTCCGACTGCAGCAATACCGATACCATATAATCCCATACCCACATTGGCAAAATCAAAACCTGATGCCAACCAATACGAAAGAATAATACCTGCAACAACAGCAATCACAGGAATTGCAGTTGATATCATACCTAGACCAACGCCCGAGATAATTACAGTCGCAGGTCCTGTTTTTCCACTTTCTGAAAGTTTTTTTGTTGGTTTGTATGATTGAGATGTATAATATTCAGTTGATTGACCGATTACAATACCGACAATAAGCCCCACAACTACCGCACACGATACTTGCCACCAGTTTTGAATTTGCAACAACCACAATAACAAGAAAGTAGCTCCTACAATTAACACAGAACTTAAATTTGTCCCTAAGGCCAAAGATCCAAGAAGGTCTTTCATTGTTGCATTTTCTTTAGTTCTTACAGCAAAAATACCTATTATTGATAAGAAAATACCAATAGCAGCAATAAGCATTGGAGTAATAACAGCTTTATATTGCATATTAACATCTCCTGTTGTAATATATGCTGCTGCACCTAACGCAGAAGTAGCCAAAATAGAGCCACAATATGACTCATACAAGTCTGCTCCCATACCTGCAACATCGCCTACATTATCTCCTACATTATCTGCAATAGTTGCCGGATTTCTTGGGTCATCTTCAGGAATTCCAGCCTCAACTTTCCCTACCAAATCCGCGCCAACATCAGCTGCTTTTGTATAAATACCGCCACCAACACGTGCAAATAAAGCTTGTGTACTAGCCCCCATTCCAAATGTCAACATTGTTGTTGTTATCATACACAATTTAGCCGTTGGAGTTGCGGCATCTTCAGGAATAAGCCAATCAAGTAATAAATACCAGAATGAAATATCAAGCAAACCCAAACCAACAACTACAAGACCCATTACTGCCCCACTACGGAAAGCAACACGCAAACCACTATTTAATGATTCTCGTGCAGCATTCGCTGTTCTTGCCGAAGCATAAGTTGCTGTTTTCATTCCTAAGAAGCCTGATAGCCCCGAGAAAAAACCACCAGTCAAAAACGCAATTGGGACCCATGAATTTTGAACGCCAAAACCATAAGCCATTATTGCAAATAAAATAACTAAAAATAGAAATACAATCCCAACAACTTTGTATTGTTGTTTCAAATAAGACATTGCTCCTTGACGCACATGTTTTGCAATCTTTTCCATAATTGGAGTCCCTTCACTTTGCTTCTTCATCTGACGATAAAAGAACCACGCAAACGCGAGAGCAACTACCGATGAAATTGGAGCTAACCAAAATAATGATGATGTTTCCATGATAATATTTTAATAGTTTAGAAAATTAAGTTACAAAAATACAACTTTATTTCGAAAAACCGCAAAATTAATTTATTATGCGAAACGATTTTACTAACTTTGCAAAACAATTATGCAAACCAGTATAAACATTTGCATATATTTTTTTGCATATAAATCATTTAAAACAATAAGATAAATTTATGGCAACTACTGCAGATTTTAAAAATGGAATGTGCCTTGACATCGATGGCAACTATTTCTTTATTGTTGAATTCCTTCATGTTAAGCCTGGTAAAGGTCCAGCTTTCGTTCGCACAAAACTTAAAAACGTAAAAACAGGTAGAGTCCTTGATAAAACATGGAACTCAGGAGTAAAAGTTGAAGAAGTTCGCATTGAACGCCGTCCTTACCAATATCTTTATAAAGACGACATGGGATATAATTTCATGCACACTGAAACTTTTGAACAAGTAGCTCTTCCTGGAGAAAGCATTGAAGGCGTCCAATTCCTTAAAGAAGGTGATATTTGCGAAGCAATGGTACACGCAGCATCTGAAACAATTCTTACATGTGAGATGCCAACAAGCGTAATTCTTGAAATCACATACACTGAGCCTGGCATCAAGGGAGATACAGCTACCAACACATTGAAACCTGCAACACTTGAAACAGGAGCAGAAATACGCGTTCCTTTATTCTGCAATATTGGTGACAAAGTAAAAGTTGACACTCGCGATGGTTCATACGTTGAACGCGTTAAATAAGCATTCAATTAAATATAAAATAAAAATCCGGTGCATGCACCGGATTTTTTACTTATTATAAATATGATTTACTACTTTTCTGTTTTACAACAGCCACAGCATCCACCAATTAACCTCCAAACAACAGCGGCAATACAAGCTCCAGCGAATGGTCCTACAATAAATACCCAAAGTTGTTCAAGAGCAATACCTCCTTGAAACAATGCCGGGCCTACTGAACGTGCTGGGTTAACAGAAGTCCCTGTATAATGAATTCCCACAAGGTGTATTAATATTAAACTTAATCCAATTGCCAAGCCAGCAAAATTACCGGCACCCTTCTTCTCATCTGTTGTTCCAAGTACTACAAGAACAAATACAAATGTTAATATAATCTCAACAATCAAACCTCCAGCGACATTACCAATTCCATCACATGTATTAGCCCCAGTAGTTGTTCCAGCAAAACCAGTTGTTGTATTTTCAACAATTAGCCATAATAAAGTAGAACCAATAATAGCTCCAATTACTTGGAATATCATATACATTACAGCATCCTTGCCATCAATACGCTTTGATATCCAAGCGCCAAGAGTAATTGCAGGATTTATATGGCACCCCGAAATTCCACCAATGGTATATGCCATTGCTACAACTGCAAGACCAAAGGCCATTGCTGTACCAACAACTGATGCAGTGTCACTACCACAATTTAAACTAACAGCAGTACCGCATCCCATAAGAACTAGTACCATTGTCCCAAACATTTCTGCTAAATATTTTTTCATGTTATTAAAATTTATCTCCCAAGGGAGTGGTTAATATTCGCTCAAATTTAATGATTATTTTTCAAAAAAAAAAGAGAGCCACGATGTAGCTCTCAAAATTTATTGTTATCATTTAAAAATTTTCTTCAATTTTGATTTTAGAGTTGTTTTTTCAGCTTGACTATAACCATATCCATAAGTACTCTTATATCCATACTTACTATAATATCCATATCTACGATATGCATAACTTCCTGATCTAATATTTACTCCATTCAATATCAAATAACATTTAGTGAAACGCCTCATTGCTATTGCTTGATGCATTATTTTTAAGCATCTGCGTGTAGAATAATTAGCTCTAGTTACATATAATTGTACATCTGAATATTGAGCAATTAAGTATGTATCCGACACGACTCCTATTGGAGCGGTATCAATTATTATATAATCATATTTTGCCCTTAATTCTTCTATCATTTTCCCCATTCTATCACTCAACAGCAATTCATTTGGGTTTGGTGGTACAGGACCACCAGGAAGAACATACAAATTCTCATTTATAGATGTCTTATAGATTATATCATTAATATCCTCAACTTGCCCTGACAAATATGTTGTTACACCTTGTTTATTAGAAATCTCAAAATTTCGAGCAATAACAGGTCGGCGGATATCCATTCCTATAACCAATGTTTTTTTACCGGATAATGCAAATGTCAACCCAATGTTTGTTGCAATAAATGTCTTTCCTTCTCCTGATATTGAAGAGGTTACCAACATTACTTTCTTTTCTTTATCAGAAAGTGCAAATTGGATATTATTTCTGACAAGCCTAAACAATTCAGCAATTGGAGTAGTTACTCTATCCCCTAATACAAATTTAGATTCAGAAGGAGCAATACTAATTTCTCCCAATATAGGCACATTTGTAACACGTTCCAAATCATCCTTATCTTTAAATATTGGAAAAAATACTCTACGCAAAAATATTATTAATGCAGGAATAAGAATTCCTATTAGAGCTACAATTCCATATATAGATAAGTGTTTAGGATAGACCGGACCATGACCAAGAGGGTTATCAATTAATCTTGCTGTGGGAGTCGCCAATGTTTTTTGCAATGCAATCTCTTCTCTTTTTTCAAGCAAGAAATTATATATATTATCTTTAATTCTTTGTTCTCTAAAGATTCCTGTCAATTCTCTTTCATATGTTGGTATATTTGAAATTCTACCAGTTATACGATTATCCTGCTTTATAAGAGTTCCTCTTTGAACACCTAAACTATGTTCAACATTAGCAATACCTCTATATATATCATTTTTTGAGCGAGCAAGATCCTCTTGCATATTTTGCACAATAGGGTTATTCTCAGTACCACCTTCAAGCATTGCTGCTCGTTGAGCTAATTTTTTATTATAAGCTTCAATCATTGCATTCAATGCCGGATCATCTATTACTTGAGGGATTGGGGTATAATCATCTTGAACAGAGACTATGCGTTTTACATCATTAACCAATTGTTTTTTTGCATCTACTTGAGCTATTTCGGCATCATTGGCTGATGTTTGCGATAGATACATACTTGCTTCAGTTGATATATCTGTAATCTTCTTTTCTCTACGATAATCTTCAACATCCTTCTCAACTTCTTGCAATTCACCCGCAATAAGAGCCAAACGTTCAATAATAAATGCTTCCGTCTGTAGTGCTGATTTATTTTTATCGGCAATAATCTCTTGGTTATAAATATTAATCAATGTATTAATCACATCTACCCCCTCGGAAATCATTGGCGTAGTACACGTTATACGCAATATCGTACCTGAATTACGAGCAAATTCAATTCTTAAATTACTAGACAATCGGGCTGCAACCCAATTCGGATTAGAAACAACTATTTTTTGCTTTCCTTCAAGCAATCCTGTAGTTCTTGATGGTAATAGTTGCAAAGTCCCATGGCTCAATTCAACAGAAATTGGCAATGAGTCAGTTTCTATTGTTTTATGTTCTTCAACTCCACCATATTTTGTTGTCAAATCAAAAGTATATATTTTATCCTCTTTTGATACAATAATATCAATAGGAGAAGTTAAATTCTTCAAGCTAATAGAATCCAATCTTGCTGAAACAACATTCGTCCCATATATGGGATCGTCTCTAAATTGTCCAATTTTATAATACGAATACGCCAAATCAAGACTATCGACAATCTTAATCAAATTATTACGAGATTTCAATATCTCAATCTCTGTTTCATCAATATAATCTTTAGTATCAATTAATGGCATATTTGCGCTAAGAGCGACAGCATTACTTTTTGAAGATTGATTATCATCACTTAAATAAATTGATGCTGACACTTCATATGTCGGTACAATTCTGGAAATATACACATACCCCAATCCAAGGCAAACTATTGCACTTAACACAAACCATTTCCATTGGGCTAAATATTCTAACAATAGCCCAATCACATCAAATGTATCTTCTTGCTCTGAGTGTTTTTCTATATCTTCTTTCATAACTTATTATTTATTTTGTGTAATTCAAAATACTGAATACAAGACCTGCAATACCGGACAGTCCACCAATAATTGCAAATGTAGCAGATACGCCAGGATTCATTTGCCATGAAGTTTGTGCCATGGATTTATTGGGCGTTACATATATAATATCGTTCTGCTGCAAATTATAATATGGAGACAACAAAATATTTTTATCATTTATATCAAGACGTGCAATCTCCTTCACACCATCAGCATTTGTTCTTATAAGCAGGATATTATCACGTTGACCTTTTATATCCAAGTCTCCGGCCTTAGCCAACGCTTCCAATATATTTAATCGTTCATTTGTTGATTCTACTACTCCCGGAGCTCTAACTGCGCCTAATACTGTAACCCTGAAATTCATAAAACGAATATCAACGGTAGGAACATCTTTTAAGTACTTAGGACATAATTCTCCTTGTATTAATGTCTCAATTGCGGCTTTATTCATTCCTCCCACATGCAATTTCCCAATTATAGGAAAATCGATATCTCCATTTTTACTTACAAGATAATATTCTGTAGACGCTTCTAATCTTGATTGAC
>JAFXGB010000233.1 GCA_017520235.1 Muribaculaceae bacterium
ACAAGCTCGTAAGACGCAAACTTCATAGTAAATGAAGAGCGACCACCTGTGATTGAACTTAATGCAGTTGAATAAGATGCCATTTCTTTCAAAGGCACTTTAGCTGAAAGTTTTTCAAAACCGTTTTCACTTGACATACCCATGATGATTGCACGACGACCTTGAAGATCACTCATTACATCACCCATAACATCGGCAGGTACCATGACATCAACATCATATACTGGCTCAAGGATTTTGGGGTTAGCATTGCGGAATGCTTCGCTAAACGCATTTCGACCCGCAAGACGGAATGAGATTTCATTTGAATCAACTGGGTGCATCTTACCATCATAGATACACACACGCACGTCGCGAGCATAAGAACCAGTTAATGGACCTTGTTCCATGCGATCCATGAGCCCTTTTACGATAGCAGGGATGAAACGAGCATCAATAGCTCCACCTACGATACAATTGTGAACAACTAGTTTACCACCCCAATCCAATGGAATTTCTTGTGTATCACGAACGTTCATTTTGAACTCTTGACCGCCAAATTTATATGTATCGGGGACTGGCTCTCCTTCAACATAAGGCTCAATAATCAAGTGTACCTCACCAAATTGACCGGCACCACCTGATTGTTTTTTATGGCGATAATCTGCGCGAGCTGCTTTAGTAATTGTTTCACGATAAGGGATTTTTGGTTCTTCGTAAACAATTGCCAATTTGTCATTATTTTCAACACGCCATTTGAGTGTACGCAAGTGGAATTCACCTTGTCCTGAAAGGATAGTTTGTTTCAATTCTTTAGATTGCTCAACAACCCAAGTAGGATCTTCTTCGTGCATACGAGTAAGGATAGCACTTAGCTTTTCTGCATCACTTTCAGTTACAGGACGCACAGCACGTTGATATTTTGGAGCAGGGTACTTGATATAATCATCATATGAATAAATGCAACCTTTCTCATTAAGAGTATTTCCTGTGCGCACATCTTTCATTTTAACTGTTGCGCCAATATCTCCGGCACATAATTTATCAGCAGGAGTTTTGATTTGACCGCAAACGCAGTTAATTTGAGCAAAGCGTTCTTTTGAGCCACGGCTAATGTTATCAAGATCAACACCAGGAGTCAATGTCCCTGACATTACTTTAAAGTAGCTTACTTCACCAATGTGAGGCTCTACTGTAGTTTTGAATACATACAAACTTAATGGGCCATTTGAATCAGGTTTAACCTCATTGCCTTGTGCATCTATAGGAGCAGGCATATCTTCAACAAATGGCACAACATTTCCAAGGAATTCCATCATACGACGAACACCCATATCTTTTTCGGCACTAACACAGAATACGGGGAAGATAGAGCGGTCAACAAGACCTTTACGAATACCTTCACGCATTTCGTCTTCAGTCAAATGTCCTTGGTCAAAGAATTTTTCCATCAAAGTTTCATCGTTTTCAGCAGCAGCTTCAACAAGTTGTTGATGTAATTCTTTTGCTTTTTCCATCTCTTCAGCTGGAATATCTTCAATTGTAGGCACACCACCATCAGGACCCCATGAATATTTCTTCATCAAGAGAACATCAATCATGGCATTAAAGCCGGGTCCACATGTTAATGGATACTGAATGGGGACAACTTTACTTCCGAAGATTTCCTTCATTTGTTCAAGCACGTTGTCATAATCAGCTTTTTCGCCATCAAGTTGATTCATTGCAAAAATCACCGGTTTTTTCAATGATGCAGTTGTACGGAATATATTTTGTGTTCCAACTTCAACGCCATATTGTCCATTGATAACAATTAGACCTGTATCTGTTACGCTAAGAGCTGTGATTGCGCTACCTACAAAGTCATCTGCTCCTGGACAATCTATAACATTAAGCTTTTTTCCTAAAAATTCTGCATAAAAAACGGTTGAAAACACAGAATATCCATATTCTTTCTCAACCGGGAAATAATCGCTAACAGTATTTTTTGCATCTACTGTACCACGACGTTTTATAACTCCACACTCGTAAAGCATTGCTTCAGCGAGCGTGGTTTTTCCCGAGCCTTTGCTACCAAGCAAGGCTATGTTCTTGATTTCGTTAGTTTGATAAACCTTCATGTTATTAGAGTTTTTAATTGTTAGTATTTCGTTTTTGAAAAATGTTTCGCAAAATAGCAATTAATTTCCAAACTGCAATAAAATAAAAACATGTTACACAACATAAATTTTAAATACCCCCTATTTTGCTGTCAAAATGCTACATCATCAAATCAAAAAATGCACAAATTTTCAAAATGGTCATGCTTTTGGCATATTATTTGCATGATAAGAGATAAATTCAATCTTTATATATAAACGCATGAGCAATTCATCAAACATCGAAAACACTAAGATTGTTCCAATTGGACAAATCGACATAGATCCGACTAAATTTACAACTGAGCCCAACATCAATGACTTGCCATTAATCGCAACTCGAAATTTGGTACTATTCCCAGGTGTAACTATACCCATTTCTCTTGGGCGCACCAATTCATTTGTGACTTGCGACATAGCAGTAAAAAATGACATTCCGATTGGAGTCGTTTGTCAATTAAATCCAGAAGAAGAAAACCCAACTATTTACGATGGGCTATATAAATATGGTGTAGTTGCTGATGTGTTAAAGATATTTAATCTTCCCGACGGCACTCATACTGCTATTATTAAAGCTCGCGACAAATTCAAAATTACCGGAAAAGGAGATGGTGTAACCATCCCACAAGCTCAACTCTCAGCAAAAGTAAAAATCATAAACGATATTGCACCGCGAGAATCTGATAAAGAATTTATTGCATTATCCACAGCAATAAAAAATACCACATTAAAAATCCTCAAAAAGACAGCTGAAGAACCAGCAGAACTTGTATTCAGTATCGCAAATTATCCAGAACCAGTAGGATTAATAAACCTTGTTGCGACACATACTCCATTTGACATCGGCTTCAAAGAATCATTACTTGCTAAATATCGCATAAAAGAACGCGCCTTTGCATTGCTCTCTGAATTAACAAAAAATGAACAAATGGTTGATATCAGCCATGAAATCCAAGAGCGTGCGAAACAAAACATCAACGAAAATCAACGCAACATGTTCCTCCAACAACAAATGGAGGCTATTCGTCAAGAACTATATGGCGACGAAGATGACTCTGAAGTTTTAAGCAAAAAAGCAAATAATATCGAATTTCCTGAGCATGTTGATCCCATATTTAATCGTGAATTAGATAAGCTACGACGTTTAAACCCACAAAGCCCTGAATATTCTGTTCAATACTCCTATTTAGAGACTTTGTTAGATCTTCCTTGGAATAAAGAAACTGCACTAAATACTGATTTTGGGAAAGCCAAAGAAATTTTAAATAAGGACCATTATGGACTTGAAAAAGTAAAAGAACGTATCCTTGAGCAACTTGCTGTACTAATGAACACACCAAACGGGAAAGCTCCCATATTATGCTTATGCGGAGCTCCTGGAGTAGGAAAAACATCATTAGGTCAATCAATAGCAAAAGCTTTAGGCAGAAATTACCAACGAGTATCACTTGGTGGTCTTCATGACGAAGCTGAAATACGCGGCCATAGACGTACATATATTGGAGCAATGCCTGGGCGCATTATTGACGCTATTAAACGTAGTGGATCTTCTAATCCGGTCCTTTTATTGGACGAAATAGACAAAATAGGACGCAATGATTTTCATGGCGACCCATCAGCAGCATTGCTTGAAGTGCTTGATCCAGAACAAAATTGCCATTTCCACGACAACTACATAGATATTGACTTTGACCTGTCTAAAGTATTATTTATTGCTACTGCCAACACGCTATCAACGTTATCACAACCATTGCTTGACCGCATGGAAATAATTGACATCTCTGGATATCTTCTTGAAGAGAAGGTAGAAATTGCTACACGACACATTATCCCAAGAATTTTTAAAGAGCATAATTTCACAACAGAAGATATTTCATTCTCCCGCGACAGCATCGTTAAAATAATCGAATGTTATACATCTGAAAGTGGGGTACGACAACTTGAGAAAAAAATATCTACAATTGTCCGTAAGATAGTCCTAAAAAAAATGAGTGGTGAAGAATATCCCACTGAACTTAAGCCAGAGCATTTGAGAGATCTATTAGGTGTAGAAATATACAGCAAAGACCGCTATGAAGGCAATAATTTTGCCGGTGTTGTAACAGGTCTTGCATGGACTGCTGTCGGGGAAGAAATTCTATTTATAGAATCGTCTCTTGCTAAAGCAAAAGGCGAAAAACTCACACTCACCGGTAACCTTGGTGACGTAATGAAAGAATCAGCTGTAATAGCATTGCAATACGTAAAATCACATGCGACACAATTAGGTATCGACAGCGAATTATTTGATAAGTACTCTCTTCATATCCATGTTCCTGAAGGTGCTATACCTAAAGATGGTCCGTCAGCTGGAATCACAATGGCGACATCAATCATCTCTACTTTTACTCAAAAGAAAGTACGTAATCGCGTGGCTATGACCGGAGAAATAACCCTACGTGGCAAGATTCTTCCCGTTGGGGGTATCAAAGAAAAAATACTTGCAGCAAAACGAGCTGGAATTACTGATATTATTATCTCTAACGAAAACAGAAAAGATATTGAGAATATTAGCGAAAAATATATTTCCGACCTCAATTTCCACTATGTCTCTACTGTTATGGAAGTGGTTAAAATTGCAATAACAGACGAAATTGTTCCTGATGCAATTTCTCTATAAATAGAAACGGCTACGAATTTCGTAGCCGTTTCTATTTTTCATGAGTTCATATATATTTTTACTCTTCTGCTTTTCCCTCTTCGGGTTCTTCTGTTTTAAATGAATCAAATCCTGCT
>JAFXGB010000234.1 GCA_017520235.1 Muribaculaceae bacterium
CTTCGATCGAGCCGGTACATAGCTCCGAAGATTCGGTTGTTCTGCGCGGTGCCCTTCAACTTAACTTTCTGGGAGTATGAATTTTTGACGATGGTCGGATTCGTAAGCTCCTCCATCGTATAATTCATTTGGATGAGGGTCTGCTTGTCAATGTCGGCAAGCTGGCCATCTATGTAAAGATATACGTTGCGTTTCATCGGCGAATGCGAGTGCGAGCGAGTTCAACATTGATTGTGTAGGATGGGAATTGTCGGCCATTGTTCTTGGCTGTGAGATACGACACGCTCTTGTCGGTGATAGTCACAGGCCACATCTCATCACGCTCCATGTCGTACAGGTATACGCATGTTGAGCCCAACAGGTGGTGCATGCGCAGCGACTGCTCATCGGTGAGGTAGTGGGTATTCAATTCCCACGACGGCACCACCTCGTTGAGGTAGTTGTCTTTACCACGATTAGATGAATGAGTGTTGTCGTATCGCTTCGTATTCGTGTGCTTCGTCAGTGTGTCTTTTTGCTTTGCTATGCTTTGAATCGCGAACGAATCCCATCCTCCATATGCGTTAGTGTAATACAGCGCATAGCGGGCGCATGTATCCTGCACCTTGTAGACCACATCGCCAATGGCCACTGATTCCAGCCCCTCCCATGCGCTCGGAGCGATGATGACCGATCCGGATGCCGAGCCATTGACCGAGATGGCGAAATCGTTGTTGAAGTCCCCATTAAAGTCAGCACCCGAGCCGAGTGCAATAGGCAAGCGCATCGTTGTGCCATCATCGAAGGTCAGCATTGCGTCGACTGACACATCGTTGTATGTCGAGTAGATGAGTGGCTGTCGAGGGTCGATTATCCCGTCAATTGGAGCGGATGCCACACTCGGGTCGTGGTCGAACTCATATGACCAATCATTTGTGAAGCGCACCTCATCCACAACGATGTCAGACTCTCCCGCTTCAGGATTAGCCATCGTCACCCTGAAAGTCGGAGCGATGATGTTGCGTGAGGCTCCCTGCGATGCTATGTTTGGCAAGGCATGTGCGAGGTAGTCTGCGCATATGTCATTGATGCGTATCGTGTTCTCCTCGGCACCCGGACGCTTGTGCGCTACTCCGTGATAAATAGCCGTGTCGATGCCGTTGACGAAGATAGAGAAGGAGGTCTCATCGCTTGAGCCGAGCGAAACAACATAATCCTTCCAAATAGGGTGAAGTTCCATTTGCTTTTTCTCTCAAATATAAAAAGCCCCGACTTCGGTCACGAAGTCGGGGCTTGTATTAATATTTACGTCTTACAATTCTTCCAAGTTGGTCGCCGATGTCTTTTTTGAGTGCATCTCGAATCGCCGCAATGAACTTAGCATACACCTGCTCGGAATTTGTCTCAAGAATAGGCGTTGGCTCTATTCCTTCTCGGGCAATCTTTCTGCCTATGAGGAATGCGAGGGACTTTGGTGATGGATACCGCCCATTGTCATCCGGGCGTGGTATAATCGGCTTCACTTCAATCCATTTGAGGATTGCGCTCGGCGGCGGGAACTTGCCCGGCTTACGGCCATACTCGACATACTTCCAATAATCTTCCAAGCGCAATCCCACAGATAGGCTACGACCGGCGACCTTGACAAAGTATTTTGCGCTATCCGAAAGCCTCCGTGAGGCATTCTTCCTCGTCAGCCCGAGGTTGTATTTGTAAAGCTCGGCTGCATGATTGCCGTATTGCTCGAATACCTTGCGCAGATTGGTAAAATTTAATGCGTTCTCTTCCATAGCTCCTGCATTCGTTTTTCAAAGGCTGATTTGTCCTTTGCGTATGATAGTATATTCAAGAACTCAACGCACGGCAGCTGGTTTATTTGCTCCCAAGAAGCGTGGGCAATCCCAGCTGCAATGTCGATGTTATATGTCCACCCCCACTTTGCCAAGAATGGATCGCTTCCATCATCTGTGTCATCAGGGCTTTCAACTGCTCTTTCTTCTCTCCTTTTGCGCTCATCGTCGCCGCTTTCATCAGCGATGCCGAATAGATTAGTGTACTTTCGATCGAGCGATGCAATTTCCGCAAAAAAAAAGCGAGAATGGCGAGCCCCGCGCTAATGGGAAGGTGATCTCGTATCTCTTGCTGCAGCTCCTCGATGTCGTAGCCGTCGCAATAGGTCTTTCCCCTCGGCACGAGGAACACCGACAGTACGACCTCCGGCTTCTCATCGGCCATTGAGGCCAATTGCTTGAAGTCTGTGTACTGTGCAGTCGTGAGCTTCTCTGGCTTCGCCACCACCTCGCAATCGAATCGGCCGACCTGATATGACCGCTTGACCTTCTCCTCCTTCGGGTGATCGTAAAGGAATCCCGCCTGCGCAAAGAGCGCACGCATCTCGACATAAGGCATCCGCTCGACCTCCTCCTCGGTCATATCCGCGAGGATTGAAACGATGGCGATGTTCTGCTCATCTTCGGCGATATTGCCTCGCTTGGCCACATCGACCAATTGCTTGTACTTGCCAACCGGCAAGTCGTTGTAGTTGTTTATCATATCATCTGAAACTGAA
>JAFXGB010000235.1 GCA_017520235.1 Muribaculaceae bacterium
GCAACTAACATTACATACTACACTGTGCGAATCGATTTCAGAAGCGAACAGTTTAAAGCCGAGGATTATGCAGCATCAATCGACGAGATGTCAGATAGTTTGGCTAAACATTTTGGAAAAGGAAAAGATTATTGGGTCAATCATCTATTGGAACCATTGTCAAAGCCCCGATATAAACGCACTCGTAGTTTTGCTTTGATAAAGAATATATCTTATAATGATTATTTAAAAATACGCACGTTCCCCTATCTAAATAATCCTTACAAAAATGTGTGTGGATTAAAACTTGAAGAAGAGGAACGTCGTAGCAATCCATATGGGAAAATGGCGTTGCGCAGTGTGGGCACACTCACAGAAGATGCTACAAAAGAGCGTCATGGATATTGTGGACTTGAAAAAGATCTCGATTCATTATTATATGGAAAGGCCGGTGTGTCGCGCATCGTTCCCGTAAATAAGAACACCATCAACTGGGTTGATACCCCGGCAATAAATGGCTACACAATCAAAACCACTATTGACATTAAAATGCAAGATATAGTGGAAAATGAACTTGAGAAAGAACTTAAGGATTGTCAGGCCGATTGGGGAGTAGCTATATTGATGGAAGTGGAAACCGGTGATATAAAGGCAATAAGTAATCTCGAACTAAATCGTTCTCAAACGAAGTATATTGAAGGTATGAATCGTGCAGTGAGAGGATTTGAACCAAGCTCGGTGGTGAAACCCATATCGATGCTTTTTGCTCTTGAAAATGGTTGGGCTCCAAATTTGAACCGAGTAATAGAAACAGGCACAGTCTATCAATATGGAAAAGGAGTTGACCCAATTGAAGATCAAAACGGTCCTCCATCAATGCCAATATGGGAAATAGTCGAACGTTCATCAAATATTGGGATTACCAAACTGATAATGCCTCATATTAAAAGTCCATATCAATTAAAAGAATTCCTTGATAAGATAGGATTCTTAGAGTCTATGGATTTACATATATCCGGGACTCGTACCCCCAATTTCCCATTTGAGGCTGATGGGGGATTGATAAATGTGTCGCGTATGCTTTTTGGATATACATCAGAGATTCCTCCTATCTACACTTTGTCGTTTTATAATGCGATTGCCAACGATGGTAAATATGTGCGTCCTCGCTTTGTGTCAAATATAATCGATAATAATGGCAATGACTCGGTTATACCTGTGTCGTACATACGCGAGCGAATAGGAAGTGAGAAAAACGTGAAGATACTACAACAAATGCTCGAGCGGGTAGTGTGGGGTAATTCTGGTACAGCTCGTAAATTTTTGCGTAATGATTTGGTGAAGATTGCAGGAAAAACCGGAACTTGTCGCACAATAATTGAGCCGGCGCGCGATGAAAAAACAGGCGAATTGTTGGATTGTGATATGTATGGACGTCCTTTACCTAAAGATGGAAAACGATATACCAAGGAACGTCGACGCTTGACATTTTGTGGATATTTCCCCGCCGACAATCCTAAATATTCATGTATTGTGATGATGCACTACCCAAAACGGGATTTGAGTCCGGCTGCAACATGTGGGGTAGTGTTGCGTGAAGTGGCATTAAAGATGTACTCACGAGTAATGCTTTATAATGAAAGTGATTATAAAGCATCGCAAACAAAAAAATCCACTCCAACACTCATTGCAACAAAAAATAGCTCAAGTTATGATTTTGTTAAAAAAGGATTTAATATTAACGACATCAAGCGAATGAGTGTCTCGTCGGTTTCATCGGGGGTACCCAATGTTACAGGTATGGGAGTGAGAGAAGCAGTTGTAATACTTGAAAGAGCCGGTTACAACGTAGAACTTGAGGGAATGGGATATGTGAAAGAGCAAATTCCAGCCGCCGGTTTATCGGCTTCTAAGGGAGAACGAATAAAATTAGTACTATCGAATATTTAATATATAATTGAATTAAGATAAAAAAGTTATCACAGTTGCTACAATCAGTCGATGTTGTTGAAATCATTGGTAATGCCGATGTAGAAGTGACCGATATCGTAAGCGACTCTCGATTAGCGAGAGAAGGAATGATGTTTGTAGCTGTTAATGGAGTAAATGTTGATGCTCATAAATATATACCACAACTCGAAGGCAAGGGGTTGTCGGCAATTGTGTGTGAGCAGTTCCCTCAATCATTAGATCGCAATGTTACATATATAAAAGTTAAGAATAGTGCTATTGCATTAGGAAAACTCGCATCGCAATGGTATGGCAACCCATCATATAAATTAAACTTGGTGGGTATTACCGGAACAAATGGGAAAACCACAACGGCAACTCTCATTTATGAGATGGCTCGATTGATGGGTTATAAGGCCGGATTGCTCTCTACGGTGTGTAATTATGTTGATGATGTAGCTGTTCCTGCCACTCACACCACTCCCGATCCATTGAACCTTAATAAATTGTTGGCTCAAATGGTGGATGCGGGTTGTGAATATGCAGTGATGGAGGTGAGCTCGCATGCCGCACATCAACACCGCATTGCCGGATTGCGTTTTGTGGGAGGAGCATTCTCAAATCTCACACGCGATCACCTCGATTATCATAAAACCGTAGACGCTTACGCAAAAGCGAAGTCGCGCCTTTTTGAAAATTGCGAAAATTCCGTCATCAATCTTGACGACAGATACGCGCTCAGTATGGCATTTGCTGCCAA
>JAFXGB010000236.1 GCA_017520235.1 Muribaculaceae bacterium
GTTTTAGCTGTACGCTTTTTAGTCGTTTCGTTCACTAATTTGCTTGAACGTATCCATGGATTATGTTCTCGCAGTTGTGCATATGTTATACCTTGTTCCTTTGCCCATACTGCCCAATCATCAATTGAGCCAGTTACCTGAATGGTCTTATATTCTATTGGTTGATATAATTGTTTGCGTGATAAACGGAACCCATATTTTGTTGGATTTTCCAATATCAACTTAGCAGCAATTATGCGAAATACATAACGCGATGTTTCATCAACCAAATGCAAATCAAACGAGGATGTTGCCATTTGATTTTCAAGTCGTTTTGAAATCCCGGCACGACCGGCGTTATATGATGCCATAACTGTTTCCCAATTACCATATTCATTATAAGCCTTTTTTAAATACCTACAAGCTACATCTGTCGCTTTTTCTATATGATAACGTTCATCTACATAATCATTTATTTCAAGTCCATATTGTTTTCCTGTTGATGCGATAAATTGCCATAATCCTGCCGCTTTTGCCGGAGAATAAGCTCTTATATTTAACGTACTTTCAATACATGCAAGATATAAGATATCAAGAGGCACTCCATGCTTTTTCAATATAGGAGCAAGAATAGGGAAGTATTTATTTGCTCTTTTTATTAGTAATAGGGTAGTACCATGAGTATATATCATTGATGTTAACTCTCTATCAAGTCTCTCATACATGTCAATTCTATCAAACGATATCGTTTGTCCTGCAAATTCTATTTTTGTCGGGATTTCAGGATTTTCTACTATTGAAAAAATTTCATCATTGGCACATATAGGAATGGCAACAATCGTAGCGACTAAAATTACAATTAATTGTTTTATCATAATAATTATTCTGTTGGAGCGGTTGAACTTGCTCCGCTATATTTATACTTAATTATATTTATATCACCTTTGAGATCATAATGACGACCATCTGCGCCCTCTGCCTTAATTACATAATAATATACTCCTGCCGGCACATACTTTCCATTGTGCTTCCCATCCCATCCTTGAGAAGGATCATTGAATTCAGCTACTTTTATGCCCCAACGATTAAATATATAACACTCAAATGATATAATTGACTTATAACTCACTTTCCATTCATCGTTTATCCCCTCGCTCGCTTCCGGAGAAAAAGCATTTGGGCAGTCAATACTTGATGTTCCAATAAACACCTCATATGTATCACTGAAGTAATCACATGTTCCGGCATCATTGCTTGCGACGAAACGCACATAGGTAGTTCCTTGCTCGCGAAACACATGAGAAACAACAAGTTCGTTCATGCGCAACGTGATGTTTTCAAATTCAGCATCAGTAGCAAATTGCCATTCTGTAAAGACTACTGCATCACTACACACAGCGGCAAATTCTATTTCCACAGGCGCTGAGCCACCGAGCGCAGCTTCATCTTTCTTCTCATTATCATTTTCTCTTATTGTCTGATTTGCAGCAGTGTGAGCCGACACTGCAATAGCTGTATAAAACTGACTGGTTGCCGACGTTGCTTCACCCCAAGTTTCTAAAAATCTATCACCTATAATCGTAACGTCAGTATTACACAATGGCGCCGGTATTCGCATTGTTTCTGTCAAATGAGAAAATTCCTCAACTGCCTCAATCTGAGAATATATCGAAGCATTATCATCCCATTGAAGAGTATTATACACCACTTTAATCCCCCGGTCAAGGTTTTTTGCCTGACCATTTATTGTATAATATTTTATTTCATCGCCATACCCGACAGAATTTAATGCTGTTACATCACAATCTTGTTCAGCCGAAATATTAACAGATTCAATATCAAAATAATGCTTTGAATAATCAACTATCCAAAAATAGTAACGATTGGTACCTTCTTCGACAATATATCCCATATCCCCCTCAAGGTTTGACAATGTATACACATCTCCTTGCTTGATTGAAGGAACAACTTCGGCATATCCACCGCCAAGGTTGCTAAATCGATACCATGTAACATTTGACGAAGAAGATGCTTTATAGTGAACAGAAACACCATTGAGATTATACAGTACAAACAAATCATTTAATCCGGTTGATGTAGCCGGCTTTTCTGTAATAACAGGTTTACTATTACCAACAAATGAAACCGATGCTGAATAGCCCATTACTGCCGTTAAAAACAACGAAACTATAGAAAATATAAATCTTTTCATTTCAAAATATTTAATCTTACAAAGATAAGAAAAAAATAAAGTTCTCTATTATAAATTGGTCATTATTGATTATTTCTGTACTTTTGTGAGTGATGAAAGTGGCGAGTATAAATACAGTTGCGACACAAAGCAATGCACCCGGGCGCATAATGCTTAACATAAGCGATGCGATAATTGAATCAGGGGGCAAATCCTTTGTTGCATACGGGCGAGGGGAGTCATCAATATGTAACTCTTACAAAATCGGCTCTACATGCGACACAATTATTCACACTTTATATAGTAGGATCTCTGACTCTGAAGGGTTACATTCTATAAATGCAACAAAAAAGTTGATAGCTCAATTAGTAAATTTTAGCCCCGACATAGTTCACCTACACAATATTCATGGTCACTACATTAGCTATCAAATCTTAATGCAATGGTTGAAAGATTGCAATATCCCCATTGTATGGACAATGCATGATTGTTGGGCATTTACCGGACATTGTTGCCACTATACCGCTAACAAATGCGACAAGTGGAAGAACGGCTGTATTGATTGCAAATATTCATATACATATCCACATAGTATATCGTCTCAATCTAAACGAAATTTTGAGTTAAAACGCGAATTATTCTCCTCATTGCCCAATCTTACAATTGTTGCTGTTTCCAGTTGGCTTGCTAATGAGCTGAAACAATCATTCTTAAATAAATTCCCCATAGAAGTCATTCATAACGGAATTGACCCCGAAATTTTCAAACCAATGCCACACTCTTCAAATGGCAAATTCCGAATACTTGGCGTTGCTTCTCATTGGGGTGAAAATAAAAATATTGAATTCTTCAATCATCTTGCCAATAAAATCTCCATTGATAAGGAGATTATAATAGTGGGGGATATCCCAATGAAAAGGAGGTTGCAACTACACAAAAACATCACTCATATAGGGAAATTCCATTCTGCAGAGAAATTAGCTGAAATCTATTCTTCAGCTGATGTTTTCATCAACCCATCACGAGAAGAGACATTTGGCATGACAACAATTGAAGCTATGGCATGTGACACACCGGTCATTGTCAACAACGCAACAGCGCTACCGGAAGTTATCACACCCGATACAGGCTATGCTATAGACATCAATGACATTGATGCCGTTTACGACATGCTACAACACATTAAGAACAATCCAAACCATTTTGCCAACTGCCGACAACACATTATCAACAACTACGCACTCAACCACATGACATCACAATACCTCAAACTATACCAAAGCAAAATGAGAAAGGGAAAATGAGGAAGGAAAAAGAGAAAATTATTTTTATTTTTTTCTTTATCCTTATTTATTTTTTGTGTAAGTTTGCACTTGGAAATCAAAGGCTGTGGAGACAGCCTCGCTGATTTTCATTTTTTTTATTGAAAAAATCGCAGAATTTGCAATTATCTTAGAATTAAACGGTTATTCGGGTTGCATGGAAATTGGGTAACGAGATGGCAACCGTTCCTATTTCAGAGCTCATTATTGTTTTGCACCAATGTAATAACTCTTTGCAACAAAGGTATAACTTTTTTATGAATAGGCAAAAAGGTGGTGAAGATTTCATTGTATAGGTGCGATTATTTGAATTTGGTCTATCATCAATCCGTGATATTTTAGGTTTTCCAATTCTGCTAGTCACACATTTCCGTTGCTTGTCTGCAAAGGAAGCACAGACTTTGGTGAAAGTGATGGTTAGGTGGCAAA
>JAFXGB010000023.1 GCA_017520235.1 Muribaculaceae bacterium
ACAAAATTGTGAGAGGTTTTGGCATACAACGCCACCCCGATTTGAAATATGTCAAAACCAATAATGGGGGAATAGATATCGAGGTCCCTGAAGGGGGAATGGCAAGAGCTGTATTTGCTGGAAAAGTATCGGCTATATTCCACCAACCGGGATTTAATAATATTGTAATGGTGCGTCATGGTAGTTATATTACGATATATGCCAACCTAAGCAGTATTAATGTGAAAAAGGGTGATGAGGTGAAAATTAATCAGACGATAGGACAGATATATTCCGATCCTGATGATAATCATCGCAGTATTCTTCATTTTGAAATACGCAAAGAGCGAGAAAAGTTAAATCCCGAACTTTGGTTGAAAAAATAATATCGAACATGAAATTAGCAAAACAAAACAGATTATCAGCAACTGTGCTGAAGGCAATGAGTGTCTTTGGAGGAGTGCAAGTTGTGGGTATTTTGTGTTCGATAATACGCACGAAACTTGTTGCTGTGTGGCTTGGAGCGGCAGGCATGGGAATTTTTGCCTTGTATAGTTCCACAATAGATATGATTAGTGTCTTTACGCGATTGGAATTGCGTAATAGTGCTGTGCGTGAACTTGCATCGGCAGGCTCTCGATTGGGGCTGATATGTGTTGTGGTGCGTCGATGGTCATGGTTTTTGGGAATCTTTGGCGCAATATTAACGATTGTTCTTTCTCCTTGGCTTAGTGAATGGACATTTGGAGATAGAAATCACACAATAGCATATATAATTCTGTCGGTGGCAGTGATGTTGTTCTCGGTTACAGATGGGGAGAATGCAATATTACAAGGGACATCGATGCTTAAACCATTGGCAAAAGCTTCAATGGCAGGAGCTATTGTGTCTATAATAGTGTCTATCCCTTTGTTTTATTTTTGGCGCATAGATGGCATTGTGCCTGCAATATTGGCCTATTTTATTATAACAACATTGGCGGTTTTTTATTATCGCCGACGTCCCGAAAAGCCCAAGGTACAAGTATCTACCGGTGATGTATTAAAAGAGGGTAAGGGATTTATGTTGTTAGGGATATATATGACGTTGTCGATGTTTGTAGGCCTGTTTGTATCATATGCATTTATGGCCTATTTGAACCGAACTGCCGATACTTCAATGGTGGGATATTATCAAGCCGGTTATTCGCTTGTGAATAAATATGTAGGTCTTATCTTTGCTGCAATAGCAATGGAGTATTATCCGCGACTTGCCCAAGTAATAAAATCACGCCAACGTACATCGATTTTTGTGTCTCATGAGATAATGTTGATAATGTGGATTTTAATCCCTGTCGTAGCTCTATTTATTGCATCAGATGATTTGTTAATCAAAATATTTTATACCACAGAATTTAATGTTATAATCCCATTTATCTCAGTCGCAATTATTGGGACAATGTTACGCGCAGTTTCATGGTGTATGAGTTATGTAGTGCTTGCTCGAGGCGATGGAAAAACTTTTTTGATTGTTGAGGCAATGTCAGGCGTTATCGGCTTGACACTAAACATTGTTTTCTTTGAAACTTATGGGATGTTGGGATTGGGTATAGCCTATATTTTATGGTATATGGTATATGCGTTAATCCTATATATAGTATATCGCCACAACTATGGATTGACATTAGGTCGTGGAATTATGCGTCTGATGATTTATGCCGTCGCAATGGGTGTCGCGAGCGTTGCGTTGTCGGTATGTGTAGGATGGTGGGCAACAGCAATTTTGGGAACTGTCGCATTGTATTTCTCAGCACGTCGATTGCTCCGCTGTCGATAATTACCACCCGCCTGATGCTCCACCTCCACCGGTAAATCCACCTCCAAAGCTACCACCGGAGAAACCTCCTCCGCCACCAAAACCTCTACCACCGCCACCCCCGGCAATGATGACAGGAGGGAGTTTGGGAATGATATATGCAACTTGGTTGATATGTCGGCAGTTGTGGCAAGTGTATTCTTTGATACCGCGACCATCTCTTGCTACGCTTACTTG
Source organism: Muribaculaceae bacterium (assembly GCA_017520235.1). Classification (GTDB taxonomy): domain Bacteria; phylum Bacteroidota; class Bacteroidia; order Bacteroidales; family Muribaculaceae; genus RGIG4079. The sequence goes on from JAFXGB010000023.1 coordinate 2,012, forward strand.
CATTATGATGCGGTCGTTAGTTAAGGAACATGCCTTAGCTCCACACAAAGAACATGTAGTGTAGGTTGTTGCTTTGACAAAGGGTAGTATATCTGTTTCTCCGCATCGAGGGCATAGCCACACATCATAGTCAACAGAGTTTAAGCGCTCTTCGGTATCTTGTGCCGGAGTGAGATATCTATTATCTTCATCTTCGTCAAGGCGTTTCATCTTGTGGTTGCAGTTAGGGCAATGACGAGGCTTGGTGCGCAATCGGCGCATTGTCCAGAGTAATAGAATAAGTATTATTGCAGGAATCCCAATGCCTCCCATTGTTGCCATCAACATGGGGAGCTTCAACTTGTTGAGCGCACAATATTTATCGTAGCGGTCTTTTTTTCTGTTAGAAACAAGCGTGAAGATGAAAACACCAAACATTACAGCGGTCAATACAAGGCTTATTATCAACCAATTTTTGAAAAATTGGTCATCTTCAGCTTTTGCATCGTTTTTGTATTTTGACATCAACTCTTCAGTAGCTCCGGGAGTAGTTATTATCTCGGAAATGCGATTAAGTGCCTCAATTGTTCCTGTATCATAGTCGCCCTCTTTGAAATGAGGAGCCATGTTGTCGCGAATGATGCGTCCGGCGATAATGTCGGGCATAACACCTTCCATGCCATACCCTGTGCGTAGTGTAGCGCGGCGCATCCCTTTGACAATAAGTACAAGTAGCCCATTGCTATTATCTTTTTTCCCAATACCCCATTCCGAGAACAATTCTGTGGCAAATGTGTCAATATCGCCATTGTCAATTTCGTTAACAACGACAGCGACAACCTCTGCCGATGTTTGTCGCCAAATGTTAGCCAAAATTGAGTCGGCTTGAGCTTCAGCCTGTGGAGATAGAATGCCATCAGGGTTAGAAACATAGCGAGTGCTGTTTTGCACATGTACATTTGGAATCTCCTTTACACTATATGCATTAGCGCAAATGGTGGTAAAAGCTAATATTATAGAAACGAAAAATCTTGTCATGACGATTAGTGGTTTTACATTAAACAGCGGGGAGACTCATGCCATTGAGCTTGCGATAAAGATCAAGTGCATACACATCGGTCATGCCTGAAATGTGGTCCAAAACAGCTTGTATCTTGCCAAATAAAGTAGGCGCGTTTATGTCGTATTGTTGAGGAACTTTTGATAGTAACAGCGTTGAGTAGTTCAGTTGAGGAAAACGCACTGCATGAATGAGTTTTTCCATCAAGAAAGTGATGATTTGGTTACCGGCGAGTTCGATATCTACAACATCACCGGCGCGATAAATCTTCTCCCAAGAGAGTTCAGAGCAGCGGATGTAACCATTCTTTTCGAGCGGAGAGATGTGGTCGAGTAGCGAGCCTCGAAATTCTCCGCGCAAAATTTCTTCCTCATGGTTGACAAATGCAATCGCGCATTGGTGGACGAGAGTCCCTATGACACATGAGCGCATATACGAAACTTTCTCATTTGGGTCATCGACATATTCCATTGCGCGAAACATGTGTTCCTTGCGTTCCTCGTCAAAAAATCCTGTGAGTAGGTCTATTACCTCTTCGGTAGTGAGAATACGCAGTTTGTGAGCATCTTCAATGTCCATTACTTCATAGCAGATGTCGTCGGCAGCCTCCACAAGATAAACAAGTGGGTGTCTGACATATCTCACTTCGCCATTTTCTCCGGGATGAGAGATGAGTCCTACCTCTTCGGCTACCTTGACAAATGCATCTCGCTCAGAAGTAAAAAATCCAAACTTGTTGGCTTTCACAGCGAGCGATGACTCATAGGGGTATTTTACGATTGATGCGAGAGTGGAGTAGGTCATGGCAAACCCTCCTGGGCGACGACCTTTGAATTGGTGAGTGAGGAGGCGGAACGCATTGGCATTACCCTCAAATTGGATTAAGTCGCTCCATTGCTGTGGGGTGAGCTCATTTTCAAGCTCCTTGCCGGCACCTTCGGAGAAGAATGTCGAGATGGCTTTTTCTCCCGAATGACCAAATGGAGGATTACCCAAATCGTGAGCCAAACATGCAGCTGCCACAATTTCATCAATAGCATCGAGCTTATGTTGCCATGGCTCAGAAGCATATTTTTCACGTAACATGGAACTGACTTCATTGGCAAGTGAGCGACCAACACAGGCAACTTCCATACTGTGAGTCAGACGGTTGTGGACAAATATGCTGCCGGGTAAAGGGAATACTTGTGTCTTGTTTTGCAGACGGCGGAAAGGGGACGAGAATACCAAACGGTCATAATCACGTTGGAAATCACTGCGAAAGCCACGTTTAGTGCCATCGTAATCCTCAAGCCCAAAACGCTTTTCGCATATCAGTTGGTCCCATTTCATCATTTCTACCATATCTCATCCTATTTTAATTCTCAAAATTACAAATAAAATCCCTCTTCACAAAGTGAACGCAATGTTTATATATCCCATCAACTTCATTTTACATTTGCTTTTACCTCGGTTTTGTAAAACAATAGAATGAAAATAAAAGCGACTCGTTTTCACGAGTCGCTTTTGCATTATAGAATAATGTGGATTATTCGTTGTTGTCGTTGTTGTGGCGTGGAGGACGGTTGTCGCGACGAGGTCCACGGTCGCCTTCACGACGAGGACCGCGATTGTTATTGTCACGGCGAGGACCACGATCAGCGCGAGGTGCGCGTTCACGTTCAACATATCCTTCCGGTTTTGGTTGCAAAGCACGCATTGAAAGACGATATTTGCCTGTTTTCTTATCGATTTCGATGAGTTTAACTTCAAGTGTGTCGCCTTCTTTGATACCTGAAGCTTCCATGTTTTCGATGCGTTCCCAGCTAATTTCGCTGATGTGTAGCAATCCGTCGCGGTTAGGCATGAATTCTACAAATGCACCGAAGTCAAGGATTGAGCGAACAGTTCCTGTGTAAGTTTTGCCTTCTTCAGGAAGTTGCACGATAGCATTAATCATGTCAAGAGCTTTGTCGATAGCATCTTTGTTTGCGGCAGCAACTTCGATGTATCCTTGTTCGTCGATTTCGTCAATAGTAACAGTAGCTCCGCTCGCTTCTTGAATACCTTGGATAATCTTTCCGCCAGGGCCGATAACTGCACCGATGAGGTCTTTAGGAATTGTCATTGTAACGATGCGAGGAACGTGAGGTTTGTAATCTTCACGTGGAGCAGGAATAGTTTCGTTGATTTTGCCGAGGATGTGTAGGCGTCCTTCACGAGCTTGGAGAAGTGCTTTTTCGAGGATTTCATAAGAAAGTCCATCGCACTTGATGTCCATTTGAGTAGCTGTGATACCATCTACTGTTCCTGTTACTTTGAAGTCCATGTCTCCGAGGTGGTCTTCGTCACCGAGGATGTCAGAAAGCACTGCATATTTGCTGCTTTCGGTGTCAGTGATAAGTCCCATAGCGATACCGCTCACAGGTTTCTTCATTTGTACACCAGCGTCAAGCAATGCAAGAGTACCTGCACACACAGTAGCCATAGAAGAAGAACCGTTTGATTCAAGGATATCAGAAACTACACGACAAGTGTAAGGGAAGTTGTCAGGGAGCATGCGTTTAAGAGCGCGGTGAGCAAGATTTCCGTGTCCGATTTCACGACGACCTACGCCACGAGTGGGTTTTGCTTCACCTGTAGAGAATGGAGGGAAGTTGTAGTGAAGAAGGAAACGTTCGCGACCTTGCATGAGCACTTCGTCAAGTATTTTCTCGTCAAGTTTAGTGCCGAGAGTAACTGTTGAAAGTGATTGAGTTTCACCACGAGTGAACACTGCTGATCCGTGAGGACCTGGAAGGTAGTCAACTTCGCACCAGATTGGGCGAATTTCAGTAGTCTTGCGACCATCCAAACGGATTCCTTCATCGAGGATGCAACGGCGAACAGCTTCTTTTTCAACATCGTGGTAATACCGTTTGATGAGTGCTGTTTTTTCTTCTTGCTCTTCCTCAGTGAGGGCGTCAATATATTCTTGGCAGATAGCTGCAAAGCTGTCGTGGCGCCAATGCTTGTCAGCGCAACCGGCTTTAGCTACTGCATATACTTTGTCGTAACATTTTTCGCGAACATCTTTGCGAAGGTCTTCGTCATTAACTTCGTGGCAGTATTCGCGTTTAACAGTTGAGCCAACAGCTTCAGCAAGTTCGAGCTGAACTTTACATTGTTCTTTGATAGCATCATGAGCTGCTTTGAGAGCGTTTAGAAGGTCAGTTTCAGAAACTTCATCCATTTCACCTTCTACCATCATGATGTTGTCGTAGGTTGCACCCACCATTAGCTCCATATCGGCACGCTCAAGTTGTTCAAATGTAGGGTTGATGACAAATTCACCATCGATGCGAGCAACACGCACTTCAGAGATAGGCCCATTGAAAGGTATATCAGAAACAGCGATTGCCGCTGATGCAGCAAGACCAGCAAGAGCATCAGGCATGTCAACGCCGTCGGAAGAATACATTGTTACGTTAACAAATGTGTCAGCATGGTAATTGTCGGGGAATAGAGGACGCAACACTCGGTCAACAAGACGTGCAGTCAAAATTTCATAGTCAGATGCACGACCTTCGCGTTTAAGGAATCCTCCGGGGAAACGACCATTTGAAGAGAATTTTTCTTTGTACTCAACTTGGAGGGGCATGAAATCTACTCCCTCACCGGCTTCTTTAGCCGAAACTACTGTCGCAAGGAGCATAGTGTTGCCCATGCGCAATTCTACCGCTCCATCGGCTTGCTTGGCAAGTTTACCTGTCTCAAGTGTGATGACGCGTCCATCACTAAGCTCGATGGTTTTCTTAATTGGATTTAACATAGATATAATATTATTTTTTCGTCTGATAAAAATCATGCAAAGATAACGAATATAGTTGATATTTCAGGTATTTACTACCCATAAAAATGGCATGTTAGAGGCATATTCTTGCTAAATAAGAGCAATTTGCGTATTTTTGTGAGACAATAAAATGCGTGCAATGGATATAACTATAAAATTTGTCGATTTTTGGAAGGGGTTTACACCTAATGATAATTTTTTACTTAATGCGTTAAAGGGAAGGTATAACGTAACTATTCTTGACGATAAGTCAAAAGATGAGCCAGATTTGCTTTTTTGTTCAGCTTTTGGCATAGAACATTTGCATTATGAAAATTGCATAAAGGTGTATTATACAGCAGAAAACGATATCCCAGATTTCAATCAATATGATTATGCGATATCTTTTTTTGATATAAAATTTGGTGATAGACATTTGCGCTATCCTATGTATGTCGCTTATCCTGAATATCATCTTTTAAAGGATGCCCCAATGGAAAGGAGTCATGCATTGGACCGCGGATTTTGTAGTGTGGTAGTGAGTAATGGGAACTCCAATGACCCTATGCGAGAGTTGGTGTGGCAACGATTAAATGAATATCGAGAAGTTGCATCGGGTGGCCGGTTTAGGAATAATATCGGAGGTCCCGTTGCCGATAAAATGGAATTTATAGGGAAATATAAATTTAATCTTGCGTTGGAAAACAGCAGGGTGGATAATTACACAACAGAAAAAATAGTGGAGCCAATGGCAGCCCATACAGTCCCTATATATTGGGGAAACAGATATGTCGATCAAGAATTTAACAAAGATGCATTTATTGATGTGTCAGATTTTGATAGTGTAGATCGGGCGATAGAGTATATCCGTAAAGTGGATAGTGATGATGAATTATATATGAAAATATTGAATGCACCTAAATTGGCAGTTGATGCTCCAGTTGATTGGAATGATAGATTGCAAGCATTTTTGGATCATATAGTAAAAAATGGTCGTCATTATATTTGCCAATATGGCTATTCTCGAAAAATGTATGAAGAAAGGAAAATAAAGGAGCGATTAGTGAATGTGAGAATACTAAGAGGGTTTGCTCGAAGATTTTTAAAATAAAGAAAGGGTTGTCTCCAGACAACCCTTTCTCGCTTATAAGATAAAAATTGTATTATTTTTCTACTTTGTTGTAACGTGCGTTCAACCCTTCGATTACTTCATTGGTAATGTCAAGAGCTGGGTTGAAGTAAACACCTGCATTTTTGAAGAGAATGGCATCATAGCCATGTTTGGCATTGTAATCTTTGATAAATGAGTCAATAGAGTCATTTAATTGCATTTGTTGTTGCAATAGTTCTTGTTGTGCATTGCGCTCAAGTGTAGCAAGATATCCTTGTGCATCTGATTGCATTTTGTTGAATTTTTGAACATCAGCGTTATAGCTTGCTTCAGAAAGATATCCGTTTGATTTCATTTTTTGTTCGATTTGAGAACCGAATTTTTGGATTTCTGCAGCTTTTGCGCGTTGAGCATTTTCGAGTTTGCTCATAGTGCGTATTGATGCTTCTTTGAAATCAAGAGCTAAATTGTAGTGAGCTGTAACAGAGTCGCCGTCAATAAAGCGAATATTTAGAACTGTTCCTGCATTAGCAGTAGAGTCATTTGTTACAGGAGTGTTGTTGCTCTCGTTACCCGAACAAGATGCAATTGTGATAGCCGAGCAGAGTAAAATAGACTTGGCGAAAAATGCAATTTTCTTCATTATTGCTAATCGTTAATTAAAGTATAATGTGGTTATTAATTTGTTTTTGTGTTGCAAATATATGAAACAAGTCTAAATTTTGGGTTATATATAAATTTTATTTTGTAACTTAGTGAGCGAATAATGATGTTTTTAACATTATTTTCCAAAAAGAAAAACTTTTTACAATGAAATAGTAACACTTAAATTCAATATTATGACTATTAAAGATTTGAAACCCTCACTTGTGTGGGAAATATTTGACGAGATTACAAAAGTTCCTCGCCCGTCAAAAAAAGAGGAGAAAATACGTGAATATCTTGTCGATTTTGCCCACAAGCATAATTTGGCAGTTAAAACTGATGCAATTGGTAATGTTGTGATGAGCAAACCTGCTACAGCAGGCAAGGAAGATGCTCCCGGCATAATTTTGCAAGCACATATGGACATGGTGTGTGAGTCAAATGATAAGTCTTTTGACTTTGAAAACAACCCCATTACAACTATTATAGATGGCGAATGGGTACATGCCGATGGTACTACACTTGGAGCTGACAATGGTATTGGTATGGCAGGTGCTCTTGCTGCATTGGTTGATGATACACTTGTTCATGGTCCACTTGAAGCACTCTTTACTGTAGATGAAGAAACAGGGTTGACAGGCGCAAATAACCTTGGCGAAGGTATGATTTCAGGTACAATCCTTTTGAATCTTGACTCTGAAGATGATGCTGAAATCTTCGTGGGATGTGCCGGTGGTGTTGATACAACATGCACATTTACTTACACTACTGAGCCAGCTCCAGCCGGTTACCACTATTTTAAAGTAGCTGTGGCAAATGGTTGTGGCGGTCACTCTGGCTGTGATATTCATCTTGGACGTGCTAATGCCAATAAATTGCTTGCTCGCTTCATCTGGTCAGTAGCTAAGAAACATGATGTGGTGATAGCAGAAATTGAAGGCGGAAATCTTCGCAACGCCATCCCTCGTGCAGCATCGGCTATTATTGGTGTTCCAGCGGAGGCTAAAGAGGATGTGCGCATCGCAATGAACAATTATAGTGCAGTTGTTGAAAATGAATATAAAGGAGTAGAGCCTAATTTATCGGTTGACCTTGAAAGTGCCGATGCTCCTGCTCAATGTATAGATAAGGCAACAGCAATGAACTTGATTAATGCATTGTATTGTGCTCCTCATGGAGTAATCTCGATGAGTCGCGAGCTTGAAGGTCTTGTTGAAACATCAACTAACCTTGCTGCTATTAAGATGTTGCCTAATAACGAAATCCTTGTAACTACAAGCCAACGTAGTTCAGTGGATTCTCGCAAATGGGATATTGCCAATCAAGTTGAAACAGTCTTTGCTCTTGCAGGCGCTAAAGTTACTCATGGCGATGGCTATCCCGGATGGGCTCCAAATATGCAATCGCCCATTATGGAAATTGCTCGTGATGCTTACAAAGAACTTTATGGTATTACTCCGGCAATTAAAGCTATTCATGCCGGCCTTGAATGTGGATTGTTCTTGCAAAAATATCCTTACTTGGATATGGTTTCTTTTGGTCCAACATTGCAAGGTGTTCACTCTCCAACAGAACGCATGCACATTCCTGCAGTGGAACGTTTCTGGGGACAATTGACTCGCGTGCTTGAAAAAGTAGCTGATTTAAAGAAATAAGTTTGAGACGAAAACTTATAATCGTAATTCTTCTATCGCTGTCTCTTAATGTGATGGCGGTAGAAGATTTTTTTATTGAAGAGGATTCACTTGCTTATCCCGATGGTACATTTTTTACATCGCTCACCATTCCTCAACGCTTTATAGATGAGGCGAGAGGTGATGTTATAGTAAGGCTGACTGATGAAGATTATATAGCAGTAGCTAAAGAATTAGATGTAGATGTTGCGGCGATAAAAGCAGTTGTTGATATAGAAACCGGTCGTCAGCACACCGGATTTATCGCTCCACGCAAGCCCATTGTGTATTTTGATGCAAAAGTGTTTAGAGGTGCTTGCTCGCGAAAAGGAATAAATATCTCTAAATATAAAATTGTGTCGGGACATGGGGTAAATCAGGAGCGTGCTCATCAACGTTTGCAGGTGGCATGTGAAATAGACTCTGTTACAGCGTGGGAATCTACATTTTGGGGAATGTTTCAGATAGGGGGCTTTAATTGGAAACTATGTGGGGCAAAAAATTTGAATGATTTTGTGTATAGAATGAAATACTCTGAACGTACCCAGCTTGAGTTATTTGCCAATTTTCTTGTAAACACCGGCTTGGTTAAATATTTACAGACAAAAAATTGGGGCGCATTTGCTTATCGCTATAACGGCCCCAAATATGCTCGTCGAGGTTATCACACACGCCTCGCTCGCGCTTATAATAAATATCTGTCAATGAACTAATTTTTGCGTTCGATGTCGTGGAGATTTTCCATCTTTTTGTTTTCGAGGAACTCGTTGATGCCACAAAGATGTTCGCGCACACGTTTGTGCCCGAATTCGTACACTTTTGTTGCTAATCCATCAAGAAAATCACGATCGTGGCTCACGAGTATCAATGTTCCGTCGTAATCCTTTAATGCTTGTTTAAGTATATCTTTTGTCTTTAGGTCGAGGTGATTAGTCGGCTCGTCGAGAATGAGCAAGTTGACCGGCTCAAGCAACAATTTCAAGATTGCAAGGCGTGTTCTTTCTCCACCTGACAATACTTTTACCTTCTTGGTGCTTTCTTCGGGACCTCCAAACATAAATGCTCCGAGCATATCACGTATTTTTAGGCGCACATCACCTTTTGCGATGTCGTCTATGGTCTGAAACACAGTGAGATTTTCATCAAGTAGCGACGCTTGGTTTTGTGCAAAATAGGCTGTTTGTACATTGTGCCCGAGAGTGAGAGTTCCTTCATGTTCAAGTTCTCCCATAATACATTTTACCATAGTGGATTTACCTTCACCGTTGCGACCAACAAAGGCTACTTTCTCGCCGCGCTCAATCATGAACGATGCGTCTTTAAATACAACGTGGTCGCCAAATGATTTTCCCACATTGTCAACCTGCACAGGGTAGGTCCCGCTGCGAGGTGATGGCGGGAATTTCAAGCGAAGAGCTGATGTATCTTCCTCGTCAACCTCAATCAATTCAAGCTTTTCAAGCATTTTTACGCGACTCTGTACTTGCAAAGTTTTGGAGTATGTACCTTTGAAGCGCTCGATGAAATCTTTGGTCTCTTGAATCATCTTTTGTTGCTCCTCATATTGTTTCATCTGTTGCTCACGACGTTCCTTGCGCAATTCAAGGTAGTGGCTGTAAGATGCTTTGTAGTCATAGATGCGTCCCATTGTAACCTCGATTGTGCGAGTGGTGATGGCATCGACAAAACGGCGGTCGTGGCTGATTACAACTACAGCTTTTGCCGATGTTTTGATGAATTCTTCGAGCCACAGGATACTTTCAATGTCAAGGTGGTTGGTGGGCTCGTCGAGGAGTAATACATCAGGATTTTTTAAAAGCAATTTTGCTAACTCGATGCGCATGCGCCACCCACCGCTGAACTCCGATGTCGGGCGGTCAAGTTGTTCGCGTTCAAATCCAAGCCCCATGAGCGTTTTTTCAACATCTTCGTCAAAGTGAGTCATGTCAATAGCGTAAAACTTCTCGCTTAGTTCGCTCACCTTTTCAATCAAATCCATGTAGTCATCGCTCTCATAGTCGGTGCGAGTGGCAAGCTCATTGTTTAGCTTCTCAATTTCGGCTTCAGCTTCCATCAGATGGGCAAATGCTTGAGATGCTTCCTCTCTCACAGTGCGACCATCTTCGGTCATGAGATGTTGAGGTAAGTAAGCGACCACGCAATCTTTTGGAACTGAAACCGTTCCGCGAGTAGCGTTGCGCACTCCGGCAAGAATTTTGAGCAGAGTGCTTTTGCCGGCGCCATTTTTCCCCATTAGAGCGATGCGGTCTTTCTCGTTGATTTGAAACGAAATATCTTTAAAGAGTGTTGTGCCGCCAAATTCGACGGTCAATCCATCTACTGAAATCATATTAATAATGTGTCTTTGAAAATGAATTGTCGGTGGACCTACTTGCGGTTGGGGTTGCGTGGAAACCAGCCTTTCTCAACGCGTTTGGCTTGGTCAAAAATTTCTTTGACAGTCCAGAATGAGGAGAAGGCAAATACTCCGAGTAATGTTGACCACAACACGTTTTCTACCCATATTGATAATGCTACACCTATGAGTCCCAATACTAAAAACCACCACCAACAACGAGTGCCGAAATAGTATTCACATTTAATTACAATAGGATGAAATATTCCTATGATAAGGAATGTGCACACTCCTATAATTAAACCTAACAGGTGGTATTCTTGTAAAAATTGCATTATTGTATCCATTGTTTATTGTAATTCTTCGTCATATTTTTGGAAAAGGAAATCGTTGTAGGGGAAGCGAGTGAGGTGTATCTCCTTTGCTTTGGCATAAACGAGTTCCTTGAGCGTTTCGATGTTGATTTGTTGCTTGGCAGAGATAAACACACAATTGTCGTGCATTTTTGCCATCCAGGTGGTCTTTAATTCCTCGAGAGAAATATTCTCGCGTGTGCGAGGTGTGAGATCGTCTTCATCTTTGGGTATGTATGAGAAAGCGTCGATTTTGTTGAATACCATTATCATTGGTTTATCTTTGCTTTCGCATATCTCTTGAAGCGTTTTATTTACAACTTCGATTTGCTCTTCAAACTGGGGGTGAGAAATATCCACGACATGAACAAGGAGGTCGGCATCGCGCACTTCGTCAAGTGTTGATTTGAATGAATCTACAAGGTGGGTGGGGAGCTTGCGAATGAACCCTACGGTGTCGGTCAACAGGAATGGGAGATTGTCTATGATAACTTTGCGCACAGTGGTGTCGAGTGTAGCAAATAGTTTGTTTTCGGCAAATACATCGCTCTTGCTCAACAAGTTCATTAGTGTTGATTTCCCAACGTTGGTGTAGCCCACAAGTGCCACGCGTGTCAGTTTGCCACGATTTTTGCGTTGTATGGATTTTTGTTTGTCAATGCTTTTAAGTTCAGCTTTGAGTCTTGCAATCTTGTCGAGAATGATACGACGGTCGGTTTCAATCTGCGTTTCACCCGGTCCGCGCATCCCGATACCCCCACGTTGACGTTCAAGGTGAGTCCACATACGAGTTAATCTGGGTAACAAGTATTGATATTGTGCAAGCTCCACTTGAGTTTTTGCGTTGGCAGTTTGTGCGCGTTTGGCAAAGATGTCGAGAATGAGGCTCGTGCGGTCAAGAATTTTTACTTGCAGCTCCTTTTCGATATTGGATACTTGCTTGGTGGATAGGTCGTCATCGAAAATAACCATCCCTATCTCATTGTCAAGTACATATTGCTTAATCTCCTCAAGTTTTCCGGTCCCGACAAATGTGCGTGGATTGGGGTTCTCTAAACGTTGCAAAAAACGATGAACAGTAACAGCTCCTGCTGTATCGGCAAGGAATGCGAGCTCATCGAGGTATTCGTTGGCTTTGGCTTCTCCTTGTTGTGGAGTAATGAGCCCGACTAAAACGGTGCGCTCAGTTGTCTCTTTGTTTATAATTAAATCTTTCATTGATGCAAAATTACCTCATCTCGCCGATTTAGACAAATGTTGTGCTGTTTTTTATATAATTAATGTGTTGTGTGATGAGAATTTATGAGGATTGGCATTCTTAATGTTTGTTAAATTTTGGTATTGGTGGAACATTTTAAGTAAAATAATTAGTCGTAACTCAAAAAAACATATAACTTTGCTCCATGAATATAATGCGAAAAGTGTATATTCATGAAAACGATTAACTTTAACTAACCATATTATTAACTAAAACATTTTAATTATGAAGAAAAGTTTACTTCTTGCTTCTGCACTTCTATGTGCTGCTTCTTCATTCGCTCAAGACATGACAATTGCTCCTGATGGTGAAGATGTAAAAAGAAATTTCGACCCAGCTCAGTATGAAAAATTTGGCGAATTCGAATTGCGTAACCGTTGGATGATTTCTCGTAATACTGACGGTGAAGATTTCTTGAAATATTTGCCAGACAACAACATGGCTTGCTCTGTTGTTCTAGACACTACTATCTATGTAGCTCGTCCTAACAATGGTTCATTGTTGAAATTTGGTCTTGCTTCAGGTCGTTATCTTGGTGAATTAATTTTGTCATATGCTGAGGATGGCTCGTTGGTGAACCCAGATCGTGCAACTGGGTCAAGTGCAATTCCACATATTTATAATCTGACAAAAGATAACTTCGGTCACATCGTATTCCACGGCTATCGTGCAACTGTAGGTCTTTCTGATGATGGTACAGATAGTGGTCTTGCTCTTTATTACATCAGCGACCTTGAAACAGGTGCTTGTATTAAAGCTGGTGACTTGATGGTTACTCTTGACGAATATGCTAACAACTACCTTAAAGGTCGTATTGACTTCTCTTCTATCGTAGGTGACGTTACTCGCGAAAAAGCTCACGCTATCGTAATGGCAGGTGGTGGTGCTAACGCAGGTCTTCAAATCTATCGTTGGAAATGCGAACAAGGTTCTGATGTTTGGAACGGTGACTTCGCTGACAAAGATGGTGCTGGTAACCCTGACGTAATCATGCTTGCTCCAGTTGCAACTGACGGTAACGTAACTCAATGGCAAGGTGCTACAGTATGTACAATGGTTCAAGACGAAGAATTCTCTGGTTCATTGTTCTACATCGACGGTATGAGCAACCAACCTGCATTGTATGATACTAACGGTAACTTCGTAGAAGGTGGTACTCACACTGCAACTACTACAACTGACGAAGAAACTGGCGAACAAGTAGTTACTGCAACTCGTAACTTCCCAGCTGATTGGTATGTAACAGAAGTTGCTGTTAACGGTGTTTGCGAATTTACTATCGAAGGTACAAACTTCGTTTGCTACGCTAACACTCAACATGGTAAATCTCCTGGTGGTGACGTTAAAATCGCTAAACTTGGTGACAACTTTGAATGGACTGCTGACGCAGGTGCAGAAATGGCATGGGCAAGCGTTCCTTCAGGTGGTATGGGTATGGTTTCTGATACAGGTCGTCGTGTATATAATATCTCTGCTACAGTTGTTGAAGGTCTTGACGGATCAGAAGGTGTTTACTTGATGCTTAACCGTAACTACAACGGTATCGCTCTTTATACAATCGCTAAAGAAGGATGGCAAGATCCTAACGGACAAGTTGATGGTATCGAAGATATCGTAGCTGACGAAGTAGAAGGTGCTGCTAAATACTACAACCTACAAGGTGTTGAAATCGCAAATCCTGAAAACGGTCTTTATATCGTTAAACGTGGCAACAAAGTTGCTAAAGAACTTGTTAAATAATTCACGTTTAATAAAAATATAATGGAAGGTGAGTCTGTAAGGCTCACCTTCTTTTTTTATAATCTTTGTGCATTCCTTCTCAAATAATATTCAATACCTAAAGGGCATTGAATATGGGAGGCAAGGCTTTTTGAGAAGAGCTATCTGTGCTGTAAATCAATGTATTAGGCGTGATAAAAAGCTCTCTCCCTAAGGTAGGGAGAGTACGGCGAAGCCGGGAGAGGGTATGAAAAGCACAGCCCAGGAGGAGGTGCGATAGAAGAGTATAATACCCCTCAGTCGCTTTGCGCCAGCTCCCCTACATTAGTGGAGCAGCTTTTTGTTGTTAGTCAAAGACTTAGGAGGGATATGAAGCTCTCCTCCTAAGATAGGAGAATCTCGCAGAGCTCACGAGTGAGCGAGCAGGGTATGTCGGCTTGCCGGTGCCCGATTGCGAGACTCACCGTAACATTGTGGCACGAAGTGCCGAGGTGGTACGAGAAATTCATGGTAATAAACTTTAGAGGCGATCCCCCACATGGGGTATGAGATTGGGCGTTTTTTTCTTTTTATGTTTTTTATATCAAGAAAAAATCATACCTTTGCAAAGAAATAACATTTTGATAATCACGAAGGGATCTCACCGGCAAGGATGAGGTTTCTTTATTTTTTACATTAAACAAAAAAATACAGAACCATGGCAATCACTTACATGACCAAAGAAGGTTATAAGAAGAAGATGGAAGAAATCGCTTATCTTGAAAACGTTAAGCGTCCTGAAGTATCTCGCGCCATTGCTGAGGCTCGCGATAAAGGAGATTTGTCGGAAAATGCAGAATATGATGCAGCAAAGGAAGCTCAAGGAATGCTTGAGATGAAAATTGCTCAATTGAAAGATCTTGTTGCAAATGCTCGCATTATAGATGAAAGCAAATTGAATACCGACGAGGTGCAAATCATGAACAAGGTTGAAATAAAAAACCTTGCAAATGGTATGGCTGTAGAATATACTATCGTAGCTGATAGCGAGGCTAACCTCAAAGAGAAAAAAATTGCATCAAGCACACCTATTGCTCAGGGACTTCTTGGACACAAGGTGGGAGATGTTGTTGAGATTAAGGTGCCATCAGGCTTGATGAAATTTGAGATAACTAAAATCTCTATCTAATTATAAACAGAAACATCATGGCTACAATTTTTAGTCGCATCGTTGCAGGTGAAATCCCATCTTATAAGGTGGCTGAAGATGAAAAGAATTATGCGTTTTTAGATATAAATCCTGTTGCTCCGGGGCATGTGCTTGTTATACCTAAAAAGGAAGTTGATTATATCTTTGATTTGGAAGATGATGATTATGTGTCATTACAATCGTTTGCAAAGCGTGTTGCCGGAGCAATGAAAAAGGCAATGCCATGTCAACGAATAGGTGTCGCTGTAATGGGAATGGAGGTGCCTCACACTCACATTCATCTAATTCCTATCAATGAAGAGAGCGATATGAATTTCTTTAAGGAAAAGGCTGTTGTGACTTCGGAGGAGATGGCACGCATTGCACAATCGATAGCCAATGAGATGCAAGAAACACATTCTGAACTATTTTAATTGCTAAGAAAATGAAGAAATATATATCATTGGCATGCGTTGTTGCTGCTTTGTCAAGCTGTAATACTAATCAATGGACAGTTAATGGCGAGGTGGAAGGTGCAGCCGGTAAACAGATTGTCATAGAGGCATCAGGTAATGGCTGGTGGTATCCAATTGATACAGTTGAGGTGAATAGTAATGGAAAATTCTCTGTAAGCCACGAAGCGGCAGGATATCCCGATATATATCGCCTAAACATGGAAGGCAAGATGATTTATTTCCCTATCGACAGCATTGAGACAGTGTCGGTTAAGAGTGATGTAGAGAAGTTTGATAGAGCATATGTTTTGTCGGGTTCTGCTTCTGCCGATAAGATGATGAAGGTTGACGGCTTGGTAAATGACGTCGTTTTAGCTAAAGGGGAGGCTGCAATAGCAACAGATTCATTGTTGAAACGTGAAGTGAGCACTTTGTTGCTAGAAAATCCATCGGATATCGTAGCCTATTATATCATAAACAAGAAGGTGGGTAAAACAGCATTGTTTGACACTCGTAATAAAGCCGATCTTCGTGTGATAGGAGCTGTTGCAAATGCGTTTGCACAAATGCGTCCTAATGATCCACGCACTGCTTATTTGAAGAGCTTGTATCTCTCAAATCGCAGCGTTCCAACGAATGTAGCTTCAAACGATACAGTTTATATAGATGAAGCTCCCATCTTTGACATAAAACTATCAGATAATAAAGGTGAAATGCATAGTCTTTTAGACTTGTCAAAGCAGGGAAAAGTTGTGGTATTGAACTTTACAATGTATGGAGTTGAGGAGTCAACAGCATTTAATATGGCTCTTGCAAAGATTTACGAAAAGCGTAAAACTGCCGGTTTGGAAATATTTCAAGTTGCTGCCGGTGGTGATGAGTTCCAATGGAAACAAGCTGCAAAAAATCTTCCTTGGATTACAGTATATAATTCACCTGTTACCGATGTAGTTAACTTGATGAATTATAATGTTACTAATCTGCCAACAACATTTATCATAAACCGCAAAGGTGAAATTGTTGAACGAGTAGATGACATAGCAACGCTTGATGCCAAGTTGAATAAGTATATGTAGGATTAAATCTCGGGTGGAGTCTTTTTTATAGATCCATCGTGATTAAAATATCGTTTCCCGTAGATGTAGCCTCTCCAAAGATGGCGCATTGCGGGAAACATTTTTGTTTGCCCTCGGCGATAAGAACGCCATGCAAAGAGCGGAAGCCGAAGCAGTGCAGTAGAAGGGTAAACAATAGAGATGTATGCCCCTTGAGCCATTAAGACGCCTGGGGTGAGTGTGCGATTGCCTGTTGAAACACCTCCGGCATGGTGTGTAATAGTGATGGGCACAAAAAGAGATTTGATGCCTGCAGATAATGCCTGGTGGATGAATATTGCACCTTCACTTGCTTGTAATGGGTGTAATCCCGGTCCAAAATATTCATTAAATAAAACTTTATTGCTGACTTCTCGTCTGAAAGCAATTTCGATTTCAGAAACATAGTAGCCTTTTTTTTTGAGCGCTAAGTCAAATGGCGCTTGAGGGTAATATTTGTTGTCATCACCGCTGTATTTGAATGTTAAAATCTGATATTCGGGATGCTCATTAAAAGATGTAATTACAGATTGCAACTGCTCTGCTGTATATCGCAAATCATCATCGGCAATCAAACATATATCGGCTGTAGAGTGTTTTATTGCATTGTTTCGATTTTTACTTATTCCTATAGAATGTAATTTGTGGATTTTAATATCATCACGAATTAGCTCAAGAGGAATGGGTGAATTCTGTTCATTTGGATTTGGCAGTTGCCATGAGATGACATAGTTCACGTTTTTTGCAACGGGAAGATTCATCTTGGTAACACGATTAATACCATCAATTCCCAATGTGCTGATTAATACATCCAGAGTCATCACTATTTTCGATTAAGTTGTTTCTCCCAGAAATTGAGATATTTTTTTGCTACAACAATTGAGTCATTGTGCTTAATTACAAAATCTCGATTAGCTTTTGCTCTTGTAGGGATAATGTCGGGGTTTAAGACAATATTTTCAAGAATGCTATATAGCTCGTTGTCATCAGGAATAGCATTTATGATAGGACGGTTTTCTTTTTCTCCAATAAAATTGTAATATTCATCTTCCCCACCTGTAACAGCTGTTAGCCCATGAGCCATCCCTATTAGTGCAGTTGTCGCAGGAGTATAAGAGTATAATTGGTCAAGTAATACATGGCTATTTTTTAGCTCTTGAATAAATACGGCATATGGGAGATTTTGTACTGTTTTTAATTCACATTTGTCGGGATATGCCTGGACAAGTTTTTGTGTAACATCAAGAAACCGATCAGTCCCTTTAAGGATTTTGTGATTGCTTTTTATTCCGAGGAAAAATTTGACTTTTTGTGGGGTTTCTGTTATTTCGGAAGGAATTATATTTTTAGTATCAATAGGTATGCCACAATAACCCACACGATCATTTGGAAGTACTTTTCTACAAGCTAAATCGTATTCATATAGTACAGTGGTTGCACCATCAATATTGTCATAAATATATTTGCAATGTTCTTTGAGGATAGGGTTGTTCCATCCATTTACAATGTCGGGTTGCTCTTGCAATAATTTTGTGGGTTTGCCATATACAAGCCATTCATTGTATTTTAATGGGCCATTTGGGTCCATGCACATGTCCAAGAAAACTTTGTCGTTTCCCATTGCGGTGAGAAATACGGCACCGTTATCTCGTTTGAGTTTGTCAAATATTTTCCGTACGCGATTAGGCCTAAGTGTAATAAAAATAGGATTATTAATTTGTACAACGTCATATCCTTTTAAATAACGTGACAATGAAGTATTGAGCCTTATCCATAAATCAAGTCCTCCAAGTTTCCCCTTGAAACGGCGAGCAACGTCAATGTCACGATCGGTATTCATCCATTCGCATCCATCAGAAACAACGGTTACTTGATGTCCTAACTCCCTGAGGGCAGTAGCGAGGCATTGATGATAGTTGCTGAAGTCACCTAATAGTAATATCTTCATTATTTGTTGATTTTAGGAGTTAAGAATAATCGAGTGAGGATTGCAGTGCCTCGGCCACCAAGCGAAATGAATATAGCTACTGATTTAAAAAACAGTTTGTGATATCTGTTTTCTGTACGTCGCAATACTTCGTTAATTAGGCGGTGATAATTTTTAAAATCTTTCTCTTTGCGGTATTCTCCGGCAAGAATGCATCTGCGAATTTCAATCCAAAGTTTTGCTTGTTGCTGATCTATCAACAGTTTTTCGCAACAATTTAATGCATGCTCCCATTTTGCGACATTGGCGGAATAGTGAGTCCCTGTAATAGATTCTGTTTGCCTAAAAACATTTACATCCTCTCCATTTTCGATGTGGATAATGTGAGGGTGTTGAAGCAGTAGTCTAATGCCTAATTCATAATCATCCCACGCCATAGTCGTCTCATTCCATCCTCCAACTTGATTTATTAGGTCAGTTCTAACAGCATATCGTTGTGTAGATAATGAGCCATGAAAAATGTGATTAAAAAGCACGTTGTTTTTATGGCAACGGCGCTTTATTGATTTTCCGTTGAAAGTGTGTATAGTAACATCCCATCCGACTATGCCGACATCGGGATGTGCGATGAATGCATTAATAATGTTTTCAATGTGGGTGGGAGACATTGTGTCATCAGAGTCAAAAAACATTACATAGGGAGTTTTGACAATCTTTAATCCACAATTGCGAGCAGCTGCCGCTCCGGGCTTTTTCTCTTGAAGGATGGTGATTTTGAAATCATCAGTGCTATTATCTTTTCCCCATTGGGTTAGTACTTCAAGAGTATTGTCTGATGAGTTATTGTCAACAAGTATAATGTTTAATGGTCGTAGTGTTTGTGCAGCAATAGAATCAAGAGTACGACCTACTATGCCGGCTCTGTTTAAAACCGGAATAATAATGCTTATTAGTGCTTGTTGTTTCATATTATTAAAACGATAGACTGTGGCTGATATTATATGATGTGTGTGTAAAATAAAGATTGTGAGTAGACTACATTGCTAAATTTTGAGTTTTGTGGGGAAAATGCTATATTTGTAGTTTAGAAATTGCGCAAGGAGCAATTATAATCCGCGAAAAACATTATGGCAACAGATGAAGAATTAGAGCTTGAAAATTCGCAATTGCCGGCAGATTATACCGGTGATGATATTGTAACACTTGATTGGAAAGAGCACATACGCCGCCGTCCGGGTATGTATATCGGAAAACTTGGTGATGGAACATCGAGTGATGATGGTATTTATGTACTTCTGAAAGAGGTGCTTGACGATACTATCGATGAGTATATGATGGGTTTTGGTAAGCAA
>JAFXGB010000237.1 GCA_017520235.1 Muribaculaceae bacterium
TGATACAAGATACTTTTCTCAATAATGAGATTAAATATTTTTTCGACCAATTAATAACCCTCGGGGTTGACAGCAACAAACTCGCTGAACTCTTCAATCAATATTGTTCAACCATCAAAGAGAAAAAATAATGAAAACTACGACAAAAATAATAATAGGTATTATATTAGGCGCATGGATTCTCACTTTTATCGGTTTCGGTATCAAAGTTGACAATCAATCCACTAATAATGACGATATCATATCAATAATCGAGCAAAACAACAATTCAACACTCATTACTCTCAAAGAAAATAACACTAAAACCATCATATTTGATTGTGAAAATCCAGACAGAAGTATATCCAATAAAATCGTAATTGCCAGAGCAACCGAGCCATCACACATATCTCTCCCCGATGTATTAAAAGATTATTATCAAATTTCACAATCAAACGACACATTACTTTTACACACAGCAAGCTTACACGATTTAGATTATAACATTAGAGACGCCCTAAACAACAAAACAATATACATTAACCTAAACAACGAGCAAACGGTGTCAATTAACAACAATGCAGACGTAAGCATCACACTCTACAACCTATCACTAAAAAACTTAACAATTACCCAAAGATACTCTTATATAAAGACTCATTTAAACAAATGCGATATTAAACATTTGACATTAAATGGAGCAACGGCAGATATTTTCGATAGCAATATTAAGAACTATTCATTTCCTCAAAAAGATCACTGGACACTATCTGCCAAAGATCCGGAATAGCAGAAACAACACACCCATTTCCACAAAAGCCCCGTAATTCGGAGCTTTTGTTTTCTTCAAAAAAAGTTCTAAAACTTTTCATTGAAGCATTTGGTTATAAGCAGATTAATTCGTACCTTTGCAGTCCGATTATGTCCAAATTAATACATCGACACGGGTTTTGATAACGCTTCTGGCCGAGCGTTAGCATGACTACGGTCAAATTTATTTAACTATTAATCAAACATTTAACGTGGATACTTTAAGCTACAAAACCGTATCACCAAATGCTCAAAGCGTAGAACGCGAATGGGTAGTAATCGATGCTACTGATCAAGTTCTTGGTCGTCTTTGCGCAAAAGTTGCGAAAATTCTTCGCGGAAAATACAAACCATCATTCTCACCAAACGTAGAATGTGGAGATAACGTAATCATCATCAATGCTGAGAAAATCGTTCTTACAGGCAAAAAGATGACAGATCGCACTTACCTTCGTTACACAGGTTATCCCGGTGGACAACGTGAGGCAACACCAGAAATTCTTATCAAGAAATCTTTCAACAAACACCTTAAAGCAGGCAAAAACCCATTGTTCTTGCAAGTAATGAAAGGTATGCTTCCAAAGAATCGTCTTGGTCGTCGTTTGATCGAAAACTTGCATGTATATAATGGTCCAGAACACCCACATGCAGCTCAAAACCCAAAAGTTATTGACATCAACAAATTGAAATAATTGAAGTATGGAAACAGTAAATGCAGTAGGTCGTCGTAAAGCTGCGATCGCACGAGTAATCGTAAAAGAAGGCACAGGTGCAATCACTATCAACAAACGCCCTCTTGAAGTATATTTCCCTTCATCTATACTTCAATATGTAGTAAAACAACCACTTAACACACTTGACGTTGTTGAAAAATATGACATCAAAGTAAACCTTTGTGGTGGTGGTTACAAAGGACAAGCAGAAGCATTGCGTCTTGCAATCGCTCGCGCACTTGTAAAAATCAACCCAGAAGACAAATCGGCATTGCGCGCTGAAGGCTTCATGACTCGCGACCCACGTTCAGTAGAACGTAAAAAACCTGGTCAACCAAAAGCTCGCAAACGCTTCCAATTCTCAAAACGTTAATATTCTTGTTGCTTGATTCATCAAGCTTCATAAATATAAACAAGTGTTTAGTATCTAAATTGCGGCGATGGACACGTTCCCTACCCCTCAATTGTAAATTAATCAGAACGTAAACAACAAATTAAACAAAAATGTCAACTCCAACATTTGACCAATTACTTGAAGCAGGTTGCCATTTCGGTCACCTAAAAAGAAAATGGAATCCTGCTATGGCTCCTTACATTTTCATGGAGCGCAATGGTATCCACATCATCGACCTCTACAAAACTGCTGCTAAAGTAGAAGAGGCTGCAGCTGCTCTTAAGAGCATTGCAAAATCAGGCAAAAAAGTACTTTTTGTTGCCACAAAAAAACAAGCTAAACAAGTTGTTGCCGACAAAGCAGCATCTGTAAATATGCCATACGTTATTGAACGTTGGCCAGGTGGTATGCTCACCAACTTTGCTACTATCCGCAAAGCAGTAAAAAAAATGACTGCTATCGACAAAATGACTAAGGATGGTACATTTGACAACCTTTCAAAACGCGAAAAACTTCAAATCACTCGTCAACGCGCTAAACTTGAAAAGACTCTTGGATCAATCGCTGACCTTAACCGTCTTCCTTCAGCTCTTTTCGTTGTTGACGTATTGAAAGAACACATCGCAGTTGCTGAAGCTAACCGCCTTGGCATCCCTGTATTTGCAATGGTTGACACTAACTCTGATCCTTCAAACGTAGATTTCGTTATCCCAGCTAACGACGATGCATCTAAGTCAATCGAAATCATCCTTGACACAGTATGCTCAGCAATGGCTGAAGGTCTTGAAGAACGCAAAGCTGAAAAAGTTGACACTGCAGCTGCCGGAGAAGAAGGTGAAGCTGCTCCAGCTCCAAAACGTGAACGCCGTCGCGTGAGCCGCAAAGCAACTGAAGAAGCTGCTGAAACAGAAGAAGCATAATCAGAGTCTTTAAACAAATTACAAACCGCTTAAAATTAAACAGAATATGGCAGTTACAATGGCCGACATCACCAAACTTCGCAACTTGACAAGTGCAGGTTTGATGGACTGTAAAAAAGCACTTGCTGAAACTGATGGCGACATCGAAAAAGCTGTTGAAATCCTTCGCAAAAAAGGTCAAGCAGTTGCAGCAAAACGTGAAGACCGCGAAGCATCAGAAGGTTGTGTACTCGCTAAATGCGATGGCACCTTTGCTGCTGTTGTTGCTCTCAAGTGCGAAACTGACTTCGTAGGTAAAAACGAAGGTTTTGTTAACCTAACAAAATCTATCCTTGACGCTGCTATGGCAGCTAAAGCTAAAAGCCTTGATGAAGTTAAAGAACTTGAAATCAATGGTCAAAAAATCGCTGACCTTATTATTGAACAAACAGGTAAGACTGGCGAAAAAATTGAGCTTGGCGCATATGAATGTGTAGAAGCTCCTGCAACAATTGCTTACAACCACTTCGGTAATAAACTTGCAACTCTTGTAGCATTCAGCAAAGCAGGTATCAACGAGCAAGTTTACAAAAACGTTGCAATGCAAGTAGCTGCAATGAATCCTCTTGCAGTTGATGAATGTGACGTAGCTGAAGAAGTTAAAGAAAAAGAAATTGCTGTTGCTATCGAAAAGACTAAAGCTGAGCAAGTACAAAAAGCAGTTGACGCTGCATTGAAAAAAGCAGGTATCAACCCAGCTCACGTTGACAGCGAAGACCACATGGAAAGTAACAAAGCTAAAGGCTGGATTACTGAAGAAGATGTTGCTAAAGCAAAAGAAATCATCGCTACAGTATCAGCAGAAAAAGCTGCTAACCTTCCAGAAGCTATGATCCAAAACATTGCTAAAGGTCGTCTTGGCAAATTCTTGAAAGAAGTGTGCTTGTTGAACCAAGAAGATGTAACAAGTGATGACAAAAAATCAGTTCGCGAAACATTGAAAGCAATCGATCCTGAATTGAGCGTTGTTACTTTCAAACGCATAAACTTGAACGCTGACTAATCACGCAGTCATAACATCGCATCATAGAACGAGTCGATAACCACAAGTTATCGGCTCGTTCACTATTTATAGAATAATTACACAACTGCCTACTATACGAAAAAAGCGATTAACTTTTCAGTTAACCGCTCGTTAAGATTTTCTTAGTGGGAAATTATTTTACTTTACCATTAAGTTCAGCGCCAGCTTTGAATTTAACTGCTTTGCGAGCAGGAATTTCAATTTTAGCTTTTGTTTTAGGATTGATACCTGTACGAGCACCTTTTTCAGCAACAGAGAAAGTTCCGAAACCGATAAGAGTTACTTTGTCATTTTTTGCAAGTGCTTCACCAACAGCTTCAATTGTAGCGTCAAGAGCAGCTTTAGCATCAACTTTAGTCAAGTTTGCTTTTTCAGCAATAGCGTTAATAAGCTCAGTTTTGTTCATAATTGTGTAAATTAATTAGATTTGGGTATTATATTGCAAATATAGTGGTTAAATATCAAAAACAAACAAATATTATCAAAAAAATTGCGAAAAAAATGATATAAATCGCTCAAATAGTGCATTTAACATGTTATAACCATAGTTTTTATTAATTTTGCAGTCCTATTCATAACAAATTAACAAACATGACACAAGGAAACTCTTTTTTCAGTAGAATACCTACGATTACCAAAAATCTCATTATAATAAATTTCATCGTATGGCTCGCAACGATGGTTCTATCTTCTCGCACTGACTTTGACCTCGAAAAATTTGGAGCATTGCATTATTTTGAAGCATCAGACTTCAATCCGGTGCAATTAATCACCTATATGTTCATGCATGCCGATTTCACCCATTTCTTTTTCAATATGTTTGCCCTATTTATGTTTGGGACAACGATTGAACGCACGCTTGGGCAAAAGAGATTTTTATTCTACTATATATCCTGCGGATTAGGTGCCGCAATCATCCAAGAAATAACATGGTATTTCACATGGGAAAGCATTTTCACTATGCCACTTGCCAATCAAAATGGTATCAGTTTTGAAGAGATGTCACAAGCCATCGCACAAGCTCAAGCAATGGGCATAGATATGCCATTTCTCAATCAACTGCTCACTGTGGGTGCTTCAGGAGCTGTATATGGAATTTTATTAGCATTTGGAATGATTTTCCCGAACCAACCGATATATATGATGTTTATACCTATACCCATCAAAGCTAAATACTTTGTCATTGGATACGGAGCTATCGAATTACTCTATGGACTAAGCATGGCAAATGATGGTGTTGCTCACTTTGCCCACTTGGGAGGAATGCTCTTCGGGCTACTGATGATATTATATTGGAAACGTAAAGGCATTATAAATGGCAACTATTTTTGATACGATAAAACACAAATATAATACAGGCTCGATGTTGACAAAACTGATATTCATCAACATCGGAGTCTTTTTAGCGCTTCGCATAGGTGCGATAGTCTGCACCTTTTGCGGATTTAATGTAGATACATCATTGCTTCATTGGATTGAGTTGCCCTCCTCTCCAGCTGAATTACTCATTCGTCCTTGGACTCTGATTACTTACATGTTTGCGCAATTTGACATCTTTCACATACTATTTAACATGTTGTGGCTGTACTGGTTTGGCACAGTATTTCTATTGACAGAAAATGCCAAACAATTAGTAGCACTCTATTTTTATGGCGGGATATGTGGCGCATTGGCGTTCATCGGGGCATACAACACGTTCCCAATATTTGCTTATACCGATGGGTGGCTAATAGGTGCTTCTGCATCGGTAATAGCAATTGTTGTTGCCACAGCTATGCGCCATCCTGATTACAAAATGCATTTGATATTCTTCGGTGCTGTTTCTTTGAAATGGATTGCCATCGTAACTATTGCAATCGACTTTCTTAGTATAAATGGCTCTAATGCAGGAGGACACATTGCTCATTTAGGAGGAGCCGTAATAGGCTTGCTATATGGCTACATGCTCAATAAAGGGACTGACATCACCCGCCCATTCAATTCAGCCATTGACAACCTTGTTTCAGTATGGAAAGGAATAAAATCGCCCTCAACGAAACAGCCTAAAGCAAAAAGATATAACCCTAATTCAACAAGCCAACAAAAAACAGCATCAACACCTAATGATAAAGAAATCCTCGACATGATTCTCGACAAAATTAAAAAGTCGGGGTACACATCATTATCCGATGATGAAAAAAAGAGATTATTTGATGTTAGCCGACGCGTAAAATGAAATCAAGGATAAAAAAAATATTTATTAACATCGGAATATTCTTCAATTTTCTCATAGGGCTATGCTTGATTGCATCAGCCTATGCAGGTAACATCAGTCCTGATACGATAGAAATTGCCGGGCTCATCAACATGTCATTTCCGGTGTGGATTATATTAAACATATCAACATTTCTAATCGACTTAATATTTAAACGTAAACTGTCATTCATTCCCATCGCATCTTTCCTATTTTGTGCAGGTCCGCTATTAAATTTCAGCCCACTAAACATTTTAGGATATGACATGAGTAGTAGTGAGAAACGACATTCATTCACTCTGCTCACCTACAACGTAGTCGAATTTTTCGACCAAGAGGGTATCTACCCCGATAACACCAATCGTACAATCAGTTACATACTATCTACCGATGCCGATATAGTGTGCATGCAAGAATGTGATTACCTATCTCCTCTCTCTCTTACACACATTACCCCCGAACAAATTGATTCTCTCAAGCAACGGTACCCCTATCGCAAAGTCGAAACAGCAGGACAATCAATACTTTCAAAATACCCTTTCACCCCAATAGACTTAGGCGTTAGCGCTGAGGATCGTCGCGACATGGCAGCCTATCTTATAGAGATAGGAAATGAAATTGTAACGATTTACAACCTACACTTGCGATCATTTGGGTTAGACAGCGATGACAAAGCTCTATATAAGGACTTAACACAGCTCAAAGCCGACGATAACATCAAGAAAGCTAAACGACAATTAGTCTCAAAGATTAATGATGCAGCAAAAATTAGAGCTAAACAAGCTCAAATAATACGTGCACATATCGACAAAACAGGAGGCAACATCATCGTATGTGGAGACTTCAACGATGTCCCCAATTGTTATGCTATTCACACTATTAGTGGAGACAAAATGCATGATGCATATGCTGAAAATGCTTTTGGCCCAACAATAACTTACAATGCCAATCGTTTCTATTTTAGGATAGATCATGTACTATATCAAGGCAAATTCAAAGCCATAGATATAGAACGAAACAACCTCAAAAGCTCCGACCATTATGCGTTATTGACAACATTTTTGTGGGAAACAAATTAATTTAATATCTTCATAGAAAATTTATTATAACCATAAAATCACAGTGAAATTTATGAAACGTAATTTATTAACCATCGCAACAGCGGCATGTGCCATAGTTGCACTTAACACATCCTGTTCAATGGATTCTAAGACTTCCAATCCATTCATGACGGAATACTCTACTCCATATGAAATTCCGCCATTTGAGGAAATCTCTTACGACCACTACCTTCCCGCATTTGAAGAAGGTATCAAACAACAAAAAACTGAAATTCAAGCTATCGTAAACAATCCTGAAACTCCTACATTTGAGAATACTATTCTTGCAATGGACATGTCAGGCGAATTGCTTGAAAAAGTAGCCATCGTATTTTTTGCCCTAACAGAATCTAACTCATCTGATGAAATGATTGCTATTTCAGAAGTTGCAATGCCCATGTATTCACAACATTCTGACGAAATCATGATGAACGATTCTCTTTTCCAACGTGTAAAATATCTTTACGACCACATTGGAGAAATGGAATATACCACAGCTCAAAAACGCGCAATCGAAGATACCTACAAGTCATTTACTCGTAATGGCGCACTCCTTGATGCTGGAAAGAAAGAGGAGTTAATGAAGTTAAACCTTACATTGACCGACTTGCATCTAAAATACAATAAGAATATTCTCACCGCAACAAATGCATTTGAGCTCGTTGTAGACGACTCAACTAAGCTTGCAGGCCTTCCTGCTTCAAACATTGCTGTTGCTGCCGAAGAAGCCATAAAACGCGGTCACGAAGGCAAATGGGTGTTCACTCTTCACGCACCAAGCCGCTTGCCATTGTTGCAATTTGCCGACAATCGCGACCTTCGCCAACAAATGTATGAAGGTTACATCTCTCTTGCATCAAAAGATTCTACCGACAACAAACCTCTCATCAAAGAAATCGTTAAAAATCGCGTCCTTAAAGCAAACTTACTTGGCTTTAACTCTTACGCTGACTACATGACCGACAACGTAATGGCTAAGACAGTTGACAATGCCGAAGACCTTTTGATGAAGATTTGGGCTCCTGCCGTTAAACGCGTAAAAGAAGAGGTTGCCGAAATGCAAGCTATCGTTGACGCTGAAGGTGGAAACTTCAAAATCGCGCCTTGGGACTATTACTACTATGCTGAAAAAGTGCGTAAACAAAAATTTGACCTTGACGAAAACGAAGTGCGCCAATACTTTGCATGCGACAGCGTGCTAAAAGGAGTGTTCCACATGGCTGAACGCTTGTATGGCATCACATTCACTGAAATGCCTGACGCTCCTAAATATCACCCCGAAGTTAAAGTTTATGACGTTAAAGACACTGCCGGCGAACACGTTGCTGTGTTTATGACCGACTATTTCCCACGCGATTCTAAACGCCAAGGCGCATGGATGAGCGAATTCAAAGGCGCTTATATCAAAGATGACGGCACACAAGTGCGTCCCGTTATCTACAACGTTGGTAACTTCTCTAAACCAACAGCCGACACTCCATCACTTCTCACTCTTGACGAAGTGGAAACAATGTTCCACGAATTTGGACATGGCTTGCATGGCATGTTGACACGCGCTCAATACAAATCACAAGCCGGCACAAATGTTGACCGCGACTTTGTTGAACTACCATCACAAATCCACGAACACTGGGCAATGGAGCCTGAGCTAATCAAATATTATGCTCACCACTACAAGACTGGCGAAGTTATGCCTGACGCTCTAATCGAAAAGCTACAAGCATCATCAACTCACAACCAAGGATTTGCGACTACAGAACTTGCAGGGGCAGCTCTTCTTGACTTGCAATGGGGTAAAATCAACACTACCGATGATGTCGATGTAGAAGCATTTGAAAAATCAGTTGCTGAGAAACTCGGTTTGCCTTCAGAAGTACAATTCCGTTATCGCAGCACCTATTTCAAACACATCTTTGGTAGCGACGGCTATGCAGCAGGATATTATACATATCTATGGGCTGAAGTTCTTGATGCCGACGGATTTGAGCTATTCAAAGAAAAAGGAGTATTTGACCCTGCAACAGCTAAAGCATTCAAAGAAAACGTTCTTGAAATGGGAGGAAGTGAAGACCCCATGGTACTATACAGAAACTTCCGCGGACAAGATCCTAACCCCGATGCCCTACTCCGCAACCGCGGTCTCTTGAAATAATTTTCTATTTCACATACCCACAATATCCCTTGGAGTCAACATCTTCAAGGGATATTTTTATTATCTTTGTGTCATGGGAAAAATATTGCGACTCATAGTGCCTATGGTGTTAATTGCGATGTCGATTGTATCGTGTAGTCGCGACCGCTCGACAATTGAGACACTCACCCGTGTCGAATCAATCATGCAAGAACATCCCGACTCGGCTCTGTCGCTGTTGCAGGCGATCGACACCAAAACGATCTCCACCGACCGCTGTCGCGCACTTCACGCCTTGCTCCTCTCTCAAGCCTATGACAAAAACTACATCGATCTCACTAACGACTCAATTATCACCATCGCCGTTGATTACTTCGCCGATAGCGATGAACATCACTATGCCATGCTCGCTCATTACTATCGCGGTCGTATTTATGAAAATGATGGAGATATAGCATCTTGTATAATTCAATGTCTTGATGCAGAAAAAAGAGCTCTTTTAATAAATGATTATTTTTATCTTGGAATGATTTATGGTACTATTGCAGATTGTTATAATAAAGCTTATAATTTTGATGAGGAAAGAAATTATGCTTTACGTTCATTAGAGTCATTCAAAAAAACATCAAACGAGTTATATATAAAATATGCGTATTTATCATATGGCGTTTCATTAGTAAATTGCAAAAAATATTCTGATGCAGAAAAATTTTATGAAGAATTGCTTAAAGTAGATAGATACAAACAAGATAATATCTTTTACAGGAAGATAATATCTAATTTCATTCATCTAAAGTGGATAAACAAAGATTATCAAGCAATACGAAAAATATTATATTCGATTAAGAACGAATATGAATGTGACGCAACAACATTTGCGATTATTGCAGATTTATATAGAAATGAGAATAAAATAGATAGCGCTCAGAGTTATCTAAGTAACGCAAAAATGCTGATAAAAACAGACCGCGAAAAGGCTATAACTAAACACGTTGAATATGATATAATGTGTGATAATCAAAATTATGCACAAGCTCGCAAGCAGTTAAACGATCTTAATAAAATTCAAAACGATGCAATAAGAATAATCTGGGAACAATCAGTAATAAAAAATCAACGTGATTATTTTCGACAAAAAACAGAATTAGCCGAATATAAAAATAGAGAACAAAAACTGATACATATTTCTGCATATATAATAATAGGAATACTTGTTTTATGTATTGTTTTTTTTATTGTATATCGTTATAAAAAAGAAAAACGAATCAATAAACTTAAATTAAATCAAATATTACAAGAACTTAGTTATAAAGAAACCCAAATTGCAAAAACTAAACAGAGAATAAGCTTAACAGAGAAGGCTTTGTCTGAAGAACAACATCTAAATAAGCAATATTGCAATGAAATAGAAATCCAAAATCAGATGTTAAAACTTTATGAAAAGCAACAGGAGTATGAGATTATTTATAGGCAAATTGCGGAAAGACAGGTAGCAAAATCTTCAATAGTGGGGTATTTTAAAGCAGTTGCGCACTCTGAGACAAATACTATAAACCATGATGACTGGGAACAATTATATAAATATGTAAATACACAATATCCTCAATTTGTGCAACGTTTATCCGACTTAGTAAAATTAAGTGAGATAGAGCATAAAGTTTGTGTATTGGTTAAATGTAAAATGACCCCTAAAGAGATAAGTATATTGGCTAATAGAAGTATTGAATCAGTTAGTTCAATAAGGCGCCGATTATACAAGAAAATTTACATGAAGCAAGGAAAACCTTCTGATTTAGACAATCTAATTTACTCCTTATAAGTGTTTGATTTTTAGAGGCATGAAAAATGCACATTAAAATGCACACTCATTTTTATTGTTAAAATTAAATAGAGCGATACTTTTGTAAATAAACTAAAATCTATTTAATTTTATGAGAATAAGTATTTTTATTTTAACAGTATTATTGTCATTTGCTAATCTTATAGCAAATACATCGGAAGAGGATGATAGAAAAGAGATTGTGATAATAAAGGATAATAATCCCCGTCCTCGCACACCAGATTTCGGTGTTCCTATTGAAGCCTATTATCAAGGAGGTGTAATTTATTTACATTTCAGTGAAGATATCGGCTGTATGGATGTCAATGTAACCAACATCACTACAGGAGAGCAATGGAACGACACAGCTTGTGCTGATAATTCGGTTGAAGTAATTGCTGTTTCGGAATCACATGGCAATTATCAAATCACACTTGAGTCAGAGACCGGCACAACCTATTTCGGAGAATTCTCATTATAATATATTAAACCTAACAATATTTGAGTTATACAATCCAACTATTAAATAAACCTAAAAGGATTAATCTTAATACAAATTATTTTAAATCATGAAATATGCTAGATATATTATCCCTATGTTTGCAATGATGGCAATAATGGTATCATGTTCCGATGAAAATGATGCTATTTTGCTCGAGAAAGAAACGTTTGCACCAGGGATAGAAATTACTGATAGTGTAAAAGTTAATCAAACAGAAATAAACAATATTGTTGAAGATATACTTTCTCGTCCTCAATCACGACAAAGCGATTACACAATAGAAACAATAACCGACGATAATGGCAAAGAGCTTATGTATGTTGTAAACTACAGTAATAATGCAGGTTTTGTTGTAATCAGTGCGACAAAGAACTATTATCCTGTTTTAGCTTATAACGATAAAGGCAATTTCAATATTGAAGGAGATATGCCACTTGGCTTAAGCATATGGAATGAAGGTATAAAAGAAAATATTAAATATGTAAATCAATTGCCGTCAGATTCTGTTATAATGTATCGTGCATTGTGGCGAAAATATGAGTCTCCCTCACAAATGGGGTATAACTCTCGCTCGCTTGAAAGCGACATTGCCACAGCGCAAACAATCTTGATGGATTCAGTTTTGCGTTGGACAAGTGCCAACATGACAACATCAGATATTCCACAAGATGGCATAATACACCGAGAAGAACAAAGTGAAATTGAAGAACTTGTTATGGGTGCAATATATCCATCATATATGGATGAAATGTATCGTTTATCAACTATCTTGCATAGGAATCAAACTACAGAAGAAATAGTAGATAATTTTGTTCTTTCAATTTGGAATCAGAAAGGTTCTTATGCTCAACATTTTCTAAATGGTTATGCCGGCTGTGGACCGGTAGCGGCAGGACAAATTATGAGATATTATGAGTATCCTAATACCTTTGATTGGGATGCAATGTCATTGACTTATCCAACACAAGCGACATCAGATTTATTATATGATATCGCGGAAAGAGCAGATGCAAAACCTTCTTCAACTGGAACGGGGGTTACATCTACAAATTTAAGAAATGCGTTAAGAAGTTATGGCTATACAGCGGAGCTTAGTAATCATAATCCCTCATTAGTATGGCAGAATATATCCTCAAATAAACCAGTTATACTAATGGCTCAATATATTAAACAAACAGGAGAAACAACTCGTCATGCATGGGTCGCTTCAGGAGGAAAGTGTATTACCGGTTTAATTCAGGATGAAGTGTGGACATTTACCGGGAAAAGAACATTTAAATGTATAAAGAAATACAATACAAATTACACACATCTATATTATTTTTATATGAATTGGGGTTGGAATGACTATTCTTTAAATGGCTATTACTTAGATAATCAGCTAAGAGTCCCTGAATCAATATCAATTGCAACAAATCGAGAAATGATATATAATATAACTCCGAATAATTAACTTTAAATGAATAAATATATGAACGCAAAAAGAATTCTTTATTTAGGCATGCTCTGTTTAATGGCAATCATGACAAGTTGCTCAAATGATGACGAAGGAGTTATGTTAGATTCACTACCGCCTGTATTTGCTGAAATATTATTGATTGATGAAGAAGGGAATAATATTTTAACAGAAAGCACTATAGCTGAAGCACGAAATAAGATTACAGTTATACATGGTGAGTCACGCTACATTATTGATGTTCAACAAGGAGTTAATCTAACGCCTACTGTTTGGAGCAACCA
>JAFXGB010000238.1 GCA_017520235.1 Muribaculaceae bacterium
ACCACGAATTTCTGGATCTTTTTGTTCCCATAGACGAAGCATTTCGCGAGCTTCAAGCATGAGTGGAGATGCTTTTTCGGCTTCTTCTTGGCTCATGCCTTTTTCCATGAGTTCGTTTAATTCTGCTTTATAGTGTTTATCAAACAAGACATAAAAATCTCCGATGAGGTGGTCTCCCTTTTTACCGGTAGATTCAGGCGTTGCTCCTTCTCCCCATTTTTTCCATGCAAGCATAGATTTGCAAATGTGGATACCTCGGTCGTTTACAATGTTGGTTTTCACAACGCGGTTGCCACACGCTTTGAGAATTTCTGAAAGGCTATAACCGAGAAGGTTGTTACGCACGTGTCCCAAGTGAAGAGGTTTGTTAGTATTGGGAGATGAATATTCGACCATTACGAGCGGACTTTCATCGGTTGCTACTGTCAAACCATAGTTTTCAGTCTTTTCTATATCGTTAAGAACTGAGTTCCAGAAAGTGGGCTCAATAACTATGTTTAAGAAACCTTTGATTACATTGAATCGATTGACAGCCGGCTCGTTGGCAACCAGCCACTCCCCTATTTCAGTCCCAACAGCTTCTGGTGATTTGCGAGCTGCTTTAACCCATGGGAAAACTACTATTGTGAGGTTTCCTTCAAATTCTTTTTTAGTCGTTTGTGGAGTAATTGTTGATGCATCTGCCTCCACATTATAAAGTTCTTTAACGGCTTTAGCTACTGCTTGTGCAATAATATTATCTATTGACATGATAAATGATTTAGATATAATTCTCTGCAAAGATACAAATTTCATACCAATTTATTATTTATCAGAATTCTCAATCTGTTTTAATCGTGTATAAATTTTGTAAATATGTAAAAATGATTTAAGTTTGTATTGATATCATGAAATAATTTAACCTTAAGTGTAATTTATGAATAGATTTAATTTAGTGAAGGTCTGCTTGATGCTGGTTATCCCATTTGCGGTATCGGGATGTATCGATGAAGATTATGATTTGTCTGATATCGATGGTACCGTAGAATTGCAAGTAAAAGATTTTACAATCCCAATGAATATTGATGATATTAAACTCTCAAATATCATCAACATAGATGGCAATGGTCAGATTAAGGAGATTGATGGTGAATATGCGTTTATTGAAGAAGGAGATTTTAATTCAGGTAAAATAGAGGTGCCAGTAGTGGAAATAGATGCTCCTGTGATTGAACCTACTATCACAAAATTAGAGTTACAAATTCCAGAAGGCTATGAAAATTTTGTAAAAGCTATTAATCTTCCTGCTGAGATTACCGAATTGCGCTATTCGCTTGAACAAAATGTGTCAGATTTTACTTATGAAACACATAGTGTAAGCGATTATATCGTGAGTATGGATAAAATTGGGACAGAGCTCAGAGTTGAAATGAAGTTTGACCTTGTTGGTCTTGATGTTGTAAAATCGTTTACATTGCATAATTTTGAATTGCAATTACCTAAAGGACTTGATGTGGAATTGGAAACAGAAAGAGGAAAATACAATCCAGAAACAGGTGTTTTAACTATTGAAGATGGTCCACATTCAGGTCATAGCTTGGATTTTGTGATGAATGTATCAGAAATCGATATTGACGTTGCCGGAATAAAATATGATCATGATAGTCATACAATTATTTTTAGTGACCATATAGGTATTTACTCTGGCGAAATTATAATTACAAATGATGATATCGAGGGAACTATTACAGAATTGCTATTGTCGGGGAATTTTCCTAAAACTATTGATTTGAAATCAGAATATGATTTGAGTGATATATTGGTGAAAACATTTACAGGGGATATAAAGTACACTTTGGAAGCAATAGATATAGCCCCAATAGTTATAAATAATATACCTGATGTTTTGTCGCAAGATGAAACAGATATCGTTCTTGCAAATCCTCAAGTTTATGTTAGTTTGAGCAATCCGTTGTCTGACTACAAATTATATGCACAATCAGGACTTGAAATTTATTCTCAATGGTCAAATTTGTCAAAAACAGCAACACTTGATAATGGGGTGTTTACTATTGCCGGAATTCCTATGAATGTGTTCTGCATGTCGCCTACTAAACCCGATAAGTATTATGTCGGATATGAGAGTGCTGAACATGTTACATTCTCGGAATTGGCTGATGTATTAAGTGGTGATGGATTGCCTTCATCTTTGAAAGTAAAGTTGGAAAATCCAAATGTCCCTGTTCAACATGTAGAGGATTTCCAATTGGGTAAAGATTTTGGTGCAATACAAGGGAAATATACATTCTACACTCCTCTAGAATTAGGATTAGATTCCAGAATAGTATATGCAAGTACTGAAGACGGATGGAATGATGAAGATGTTGATGCAATTACTATAAAAAAGATGAATGTGTCGGCTTCTGTAACAAATAATCTTCCTCTTGATATAGAAATTACAGGATATCCCGTAGATATAGATGGTAATCAAATAGGAAATGTGGAGGTTGAAGGGATGAGTGTTAGTGCTAATGCTGTTGACCAACCTCTAAATATTATAATTACCGGTGAAATCAAGCATTTAGATGGTATTTATTTCAAGGCAGTAGCAGAGCCTAAAGGCAATGATAATGTGCTTAAACCATCAGATTCTATTCATTTGAAAGATCTAAGAGTTACAATCTCAGGAAATTATATCGATGAATTATAAAAAGAAACGGAAATGAAACTAAAAAAATTAATTATATCAGCGGTGTTATTGGCTATTGGTGTTGTTGCTGTGGCTCAAAATACTCGTTCGGCTTATTTTACCGATGGCTATTTATATCGTTATCAACAAAATCCGGCTTTTGAGAATGAGCGCAATTTTATTGCTATTCCGGCTTTGGGAAATGTAAATGCCGGTGTTAATGGTAATCTTCGATTAGATGATATCCTATACAATATTGATGGTCAGACAACAACGTTCCTAAATCCTCAAGTTGATGCTAAGGAATTTTTGGATGCAGTGGGGGATAAGAGCCGATTTGGATCAGATTTGAAAATAGGGCTACTTGCAGTTGGATTTAAAGCATTTAAGGGTTATAATACAATATCTATTAATGCACGCGCCAATGCTCAAACTCACATCCCTACAACATTCTTTTCGCTATTGAAAGAGGGTATTGAAAA
>JAFXGB010000239.1 GCA_017520235.1 Muribaculaceae bacterium
TGGTTATCGAAAACCATAGAACAAAGAGATTAAGGTGGTGATAGCGTGAGGGTTCCACCTCTTCCCATTCCGAACAGAGAAGTTAAACCTCACCACGCCGATGGTACTGCGAAAGTGGGAGAGTAGGTCACCGCCCCCTTCACAAGCCCTGACTCAAGAATGAGTCGGGGCTTTTTGTTTGTCGAGAGTCGAAAATGAAAAAGGAGAATTTTTTACTGACATCATGTAATGATGGGTGTTGAAATAGATTTGAAAGAGTCTTTCTTAATTTGATTGTTGGAAATAATTCATTAATTTTGTTGTATGATATAGGCATATGACCTAAGAAAATAAGACATATTAAAAAATACGTTTGCTACTATTCGGACGTCCCTGAAACCTGAGAAATTTCAATAGATGCGTACACGAATGAGTTCAGTAAACGTCTGCGTTATTGCGCAGGCGGAGCTTGTTTGTATGTATAGGCTTTCTCAGGGCCTCGGGACTCAACAGCACGTCTGCGCTTGTTGTCTCGATATCCCTGTAAGGTCTATAAGAATAAATAGCGGCGTCAATAACGTTGTTATATGAAAAATAAAGGACATGAAAAAGCTCTGATTTCGGTTCATGTTGGAAATGAAATCAAACGAGTAATGAAAGAGCAAGGACGGTCAGTTACGTGGCTTTCTCATCAGTTGTATTGTGATAGAACAAACATTTACAAAATTTTTAGCAAAAGTAGTATTGATACGACTCTTTTATTGCGCATATCAATTGCATTAAATCATAATTTTTTTAGTTACTTAAACGAATATTATAAAATTGGCCAATCTGTAGAGTGAATGTCTACAGATTGAGGATATTAAGGCAACATGAAAAACATATAAATGTTAATATTTATATAGATATTTGTAATTAAAATAAATTAATGCATTTAAACTATGGAAAAGTTAAAACTTTTTGGCATCGTTATGATGATGGTGATAGGAATGGGTTTTGTCTCTTGTTCAAGTGATAGTGATGACGAGCCTGATGGTGGTAGTTCTGTTGAAATGCTTCAAGGGAAATGGTATTTTTCTAAAGGAGTTTCTAAAATAGGAGGTTTTTCTAATACAATTACTCGCGATGATCTTCCCGGTTTGGCTGAGCAAATGGGCGTTTCAGGTTTTTGGGATGAAGTATTAACATTTTCAGGGGATAAAGTAAACGGAATTACTTATAAAATAGAAGGAAATAGATTTTATTATACATCATCGGAATATGCCAATGATGATCTAATAATCAAAATATCTAAATTAACAGATTCTCAACTTGTTTTTTTGTATGATATGACAGATATGATAGGTATGGGAATGGAAGCAACGACTGAATTGCATTATACTCGTTAAATTAATAAAGGATCGGATGACTTAAGTCATAGGTTCACGATATCTTGAAATAATAACACTTGCATTGTTTGAACCTGACAATGCACCTAAAACAATTTAAATATGAAAAAATTAATTATTGCATTGTGTGTTGCAGTTATGGGTATTGGTTCTCTTGCAGCACAAAAAGGACAATCAGCAGCAGGTCTTAATTTCGGTTATGGATCTGAAATTGAATCTTTCTCAATTGGAGCAAAATACCAATATGGTATTACTGATGCTCTTCGCGCAGAAGCAGCTTTTAACTATTTCTTGGAAAAAGATGGCGTTTCTATGTGGGGTATTGATGTTACTGCTCACTATCTTTTTAATGTAGCGGAAAATCTCAAAGTATATCCATTAGCTGGTGTAACTTATGCAAATGCAAAAGTTGAATGGGAAGGTGTTTCTGTTGATATACCTGGATACGGAACAGTAGGAGAAGAAGGTGGATCTGCATCAGAAGGCGCATTTGGTATTAACGTTGGTGCTGGTGTTGAATATTCAATTTCTGAAAATATTGCTATCAACCTTGAAGCGAAATACCAAAAATTGTTTGGAGACTTAGATGCTTTCGATCAAGTAGCAGCTTCTGTTGGCGTGGCATACAAATTCTAAAATACTATATTCGTACAAAAAACTTTGTTTATGGGTAGGCTTGCAGTGATGCAAGCCTGTTTTTTTATTTCGATTTTAAAGACTGATTTTGACAATCACAGCAGAATTGTTAACTTTACATTCTATTTAATTTCCAAAGAAAATGGCAAAGACTATCGTAGAAACCCCATTGATGAAGCAGTATCTTGAGATGAAACAAAAACATCCCGATGCGGTGTTGTTGTTTCGTGTGGGGGATTTCTATGAGACATTCTCTGATGATGCTATAGCTGCATCAGAGATATTGGGAATTACATTGACTCGACGTGCAAACGGCTCTGCTCAACATGTTGAACTTGCAGGTTTTCCCCATCATGCTCTTGATACATATTTGCCAAAATTGGTGCGAGCAGGAAAGCGTGTTGCCATTTGCGAGCAATTGGAAGATCCTAAGTTGACCAAGAAACTTGTGAAACGCGGAATTACCGAATTGGTAACACCTGGTGTTTCGATAAATGACAATATCCTGAACCATCGTGAAAACAACTTTGTTGCTGCAGTTCATTTTACTCGCACAGGTTGTGGAGTATCGTTCTTGGATATAAGTACCGGTGAGTTTTTGACAGCCGAAGGGACAACTGACTACATTGATAAGCTTTTGGGAAATTTTGCGCCTAAGGAAGTCCTTATCGAGCGAGGAAATAGAGGGACGTTTGAGGAGACGTTCACCGCGCGTTATTTGACTTTTGAACTTGATGACTGGATTTTCACCGAAGAGGCAGCGATGGACCGTTTGCTTAAGCAGTTTGAAACTCGTAATCTCAAGGGGTTTGGTATTCATCGCATGACCTCGGCGATAATAGCGTCGGGAGCGATTTTACATTACTTAGATATTACTCAACATACCCAGATAGGCCACATCACTAATCTTTCTCGCATTGAGGAGGACAAATATGTGAGATTGGACAAATTCACTGTGCGCAACCTAGAGCTTATAGACAGCCTTGGTGATGAAGGGAAGAGCCTTCTTAGCGTCATAGATCGCACTGTGAGCCCCATGGGCGCA
Source organism: Muribaculaceae bacterium (assembly GCA_017520235.1). Classification (GTDB taxonomy): domain Bacteria; phylum Bacteroidota; class Bacteroidia; order Bacteroidales; family Muribaculaceae; genus RGIG4079. The sequence continues at coordinate 3,049 of JAFXGB010000239.1, forward strand.
CGAATGTTGCGTCGGTGGGTATTATTCCCATTGAAGGATGTAAAGGCTATAAACAACCGCCTTGATGTCGTAGAATATTTCTTCCGTCATCCTGACCATCGCGAAGCTATAAAGGAATCTCTTGAGCAAGTGGGCGATCTTGAACGCTTGATATCAAAAGTTGCGGTGGGACGCATCACTCCTCGTGAAGTTGTGCAGATGCGCAATGCATTGACGGCCATTGAGCCCATAAAGGCATTGTGTATGAGTGCCGATTTGGAAGCATTACACTCAATAGGGGAGCAACTTAATCCTTGCACATTGATGCGTGATCGCATCGCTCGTGAGATTGTCGATGATGCACCCACAGCAATAAACAAGGGAACAATCATTCGTTCGGGAGTAGATGCTGAACTTGATGAATTGCGTGAAATTGCTTATCAAGGGAAAGACTATTTGTTGAAAGTACAAGCTCGTGAAATTGATGCAACGGGCATTACAAGCCTTAAAATAGGGTATAATAACGTGTTTGGTTACTATATAGAGGTTACCAACACACACAAAGATAAAGTGCCTGCCGACTGGATACGCAAGCAGACACTCGTAAATGCTGAGCGCTACATCACTCAAGAACTGAAAGAGTATGAAGAAAAAATCCTCGGAGCGCAAGAGCGTATAGCTATAATTGAGACACGATTGTATAACGAACTTGTGAGCCGTTTGGCTGAATATATCCCGGCAATACAGCTTGATGCTTCGTTGATAGCTCGTCTTGACTGCTTGACTGCATTTACGCGTGTGGCAATGGAAAATCGTTATAATCGTCCCGTAGTAGATGACTCATTAGCGATAGAGATTGTAGAGGGCCGTCACCCTGTTATAGAGAAGGAGTTGCCACCGGGCGAACCATATATCTCCAACTCGGTGTCGTTGTCAAATTCCGGTACGCAGGTGATGATGATTACCGGTCCCAATATGTCGGGTAAATCGGCATTGTTGCGCCAAACAGCATTAAATGTATTGATGGCGCAGATAGGTTGTTATGTTGCTGCTGATAGTGCGCGAATAGGTATCGTTGATAAGATATTTACCCGTGTGGGAGCTTCTGATAATATTTCGCTTGGAGAGTCAACTTTTATGGTTGAGATGAATGAAGCGGCATCGATACTTAATAACATGAGCGAGCGTAGTCTCATACTGTTTGACGAGTTAGGACGCGGAACATCAACCTATGATGGCATTTCTATTGCGTGGGCTATCGTTGAACACATTCACGAATATGGCAAGATTCACCCCAAAACATTATTTGCCACTCACTACCATGAGCTAAATGAGATGGAGAAGAGTTTCTCTCGAGTGGTGAATTATAATGTTTCGGTTAAGGAGATAAATGGCAAGGTTGTCTTTTTGCGTAAATTGGCACGAGGAGGCAGTGAACACAGCTTTGGTATTCATGTTGCTAAACTTGCGGGTATGCCACCGGCAATTGTTCAACGTGCCGACCAAGTGTTGCATCAGTTGGAGTCAAACAATCGCAAGGATTCCGATGCAATACAGAAAAATCTTAATGATGTAGCCGAAGGTCGTCAAGGGATGCAATTGTCGTTCTTCCAACTTGATGATCCTGTGTTGAGCCAAGTGCGTGACGAAATCCTCGACTTGGATATAAACAACCTCACCCCCATGTCGGCACTCAACAAACTACACGACATTAAAAAGATAATTACAGGTAAAGATTAATCATTAAAAACGAAAATAATATGGAAAGAATTGAAACAGGAAAATATGTAGAGCTTGGTTATGATCTCTATGAAGTAGCTGCCGATGGCACACAAAAACTCGTTCACCAAACAGATGTTGAAGATCCCGAAAAATTCATCTTTGGTGTTACTCAAGGTATGATTATTCCTCTTGAAAAAGCAGTTGAAGGACTTCAAGCAGGTGACACTTTTGATATCACAGTAAAATCTGATGATGCATTTGGCCCACACGATCCAGAACAAATCGCTGAACTTGATCGCGATATCTTCATCGTTGATGGCAAATTTGACGAAAATGCGATCAAACCCGGTGCTGTTGTTCCTATGATGACTGCCGATGGTTATCGCATCAATGGTCTTGTTACTGCTGTGAGTCTCACTAAAGTAACAATGGACTTTAACCATCCACTTGCAGGCAAGGATGTGCGTTTTGCCGGTAAAATCCTCGCTGTGCGCAATGCAACACCTGAAGAACTAAATCCTGTTCATAGTTGTGGATGTGGCTGTGGAGATAGCTGTGGTGGTTGCGAAAGCGATTGCGATGGAGCTCACCATTGTGGTGATGGCTGTTGCCACTAAGAAAAAGGAATAAGGGAAATAGATTTCCAGTAAATTAAAAACATCCTTCATGTTCAAAAATGCGTGGAGGATGTTTTTTATTGTCAAATACTAATTATATTTGTGTAATACAAATATAACAATTACCAATACAGAAAATACAAAAGATGGAACTTGATGGAAGAAATTTCTCTCGGCTATTTAGTATATTAAAGCATCATATCCATATGAGATGGCAAAACTATATTAAATTAGCTCTTGCTTATATTTTTATATTGGGAGGATATACATTTATATTATGGTATTATAAAACATCATTGGATGATTGCTCATGGCCATTAGGGGCAATGTCAGTAGTGGGAATAACAATTGTAATGAGTCTGGTATATATAGCAATAAATCATTTAATAGTACAAAGATTAATTTGCCATAGAGCATTATTTCTTATTGAGTTTGCGTTGATAATTTCTTTGACAATAATTTGATTATAGATTTTATTTAGAGTCTAATAAAACAAACGCCCTTGCTCATCATTGAGTAAGGGCGTTGTTTATTTCTTAGAAGGATTCTATCAGGGATTGAAGGTGTTTGGCCTCTTCTGATATTAAGAGTAGTTTGTCGGTGAGGAAGAGATGAGTATTACCTGTGGGAACAAGATATTTACCTTCACGTTTAATCATGATGACAAGTGTGTTTGGTGGTAATGTGACATCTTTGAGCATTTCGCCGTTGCTTAGCAATCGTGCAGTAACTTCCATCTCCTGCATCGATGCAGTGATTTCATCGGGCAACTCAAAATTAAACTCTTTCTCTTTCAAGCGTTCCTTGAGTCCGAGCCATTGAGCCATGCGGTCAACCGTAGTACCTTGCAAAATGAGAGAAAGAATGGTGATGAAAAACACCATGTTGAACATCATGCGAGCGTGTTCAACGCCGGGCGATGTCAATGCATATGTGGCAAAGATGATGGGAACAGCACCACGCAAACCCACCCATGAGATGTAAAGACGGGCCTTGAATGTGAAGTTCTTGAAAGGCAATAGTGAGATGAATACGGCAACAGGGCGAGCAATTAAAATCATAAATATACCCAACAATACACCCGGCATGATGATGTGCATGTTGACAAATTCATGAGGATTTACAAGCAATCCAAGCGACAAGAACATGATAATCTGCACAAGCCATGTGAAGCCGCCAAAGAACGTTGTGATGGTGTGTTTAAGTGCAAGTTTGCAGTTACCTACGACAAGCCCGGCAATATATACTGCCAAATAGCTGTTACCTCCTATCAATTCGGTGAGTGAAAATGTGAAAAACACACAGGCAATCACCATCACAGGATATAGGAACTCGTTATCAACTCGCAGGCGGTTGATGATTTTAACAGTCGCATATCCTATTACGATACCGCCAACAGCACCTAATATCAATTGTTTAACGAGCAATATAGCAGAGTCGGTCCACAGCTCGGCACTCATGGCATTGCCCCCTTCTAATATCCCTATAAGAATGATTACCAAAAGATAAGCCATCGGGTCATTACTACCGCTTTCAAGTTCAAGAGTGGGTTTAAGATTTTGTTTTAACCCTGTGCGTGAAGAGTTTAAGATAGAAAATACCGATGCCGAGTCAGTTGATGACATGATGGCAGCAAGTAACATTGATTCTATCCATCCAAAGGCAAATTCAGGAGCGAGCCAATGAAACATGTAATAAATAAAGGCACCTGTAACAATCGTGGTAATAAATACCCCCACCGTCGCAAGTACCACTCCGGGAGCTAAAATGGGGCGTATGTCCTTGAAATTTGTGTCCACCCCACCGGAAAAAAGGATGACACTAAGGGAGATCATACCTATAAATTGGGCGACTTCGGCACTATCAAATTGTATTCCGAAACCATCAGTCCCGGCAATCATCCCAACACCGAGGAATAGTAGCAAAGCCGGCATCCCAAACTTGTTACCTGCTTTACCCACAATCACGCTTAGAGACAACAATGCGGCTAATGTGAGCATTATATTATTAGCGGTAATTTCCATAAATTATCGTTAGAATTAAAACATTTCTCTAAGTTACAAAAACTTTACTTTTTTAACAAATCCCCCTCCTTCTTGGTTTTGGTAATATAAAAACAAAAGCGAGACACTTTGAAGTATCTCGCCTTGCGCTTCAGGATGGGCTTGAACCAACGACCCCCTGATTAACAGTCAGGTGCTCTAACCAACTGAGCTACTGAAGCAGGTTATGCTATCCTTTTCGGGAATTGCGTTGCAAAATTAGTCGCAATTTTTGAATTATGCAACTGATTTGCAAAAAATATTACTAATATAGGCGTTTTTAATGCTTTTTTGATGTTTTTTATCGGGTAGTTATTATAATAAATGCGTACCTTAGCTAAATAAAACTTATTTGAACTTTATGAAATCACAAAATAGCCTAAGAAAATTCATTTTTCTTGTTCTTACAACACTTGTTGGTAGCTCGTTTATCGCTTCATCAAAAAACGACAAGGCTGCCATCACTCGCAATCTTGATATTTTCAACTCGGTATATAAAGAGTTGCAGGTGTTTTATGTTGACTCTATCGATGCTGAAAAATCAATAAATACGGCTATCAATGCCATGCTCAATGACATTGACCCCTACACTGAATATATTCCAGCCAAGGAGCAAGATGCTTTTAAGTCAATGACAACCGGTGAATATGGTGGCATTGGCTCTTACATCATGGAGCGCGATGGCAAAGTATATATTTCAGAACCTTATGAGGGCTCTCCTGCTCAACGCGCAGGACTTAAAGCGGGGGACTTGATTGTAAAGATAGATAATGACACTACCCTTGGTTGGAAGAGCTCAAAAGTGAGCGAGCGACTAAAAGGTCAGGCAGGAACTCCGCTGACTGTTGTTGTGCAACGCCCCTATGTTGAGGATTCAATCATTACAATCAACATCATGCGTGAAAAAATCCAGGTGCCGTCAGTCCCATATTACGCTGTGGTTAAGGAAAATATCGGATACATTTACCTCACATCGTTTACCGACAAGTCAGCCAAAGAGGTGCGCAACGCATTGGTTGAGCTCAAAAAAGACCCACGAGTAAAATCAATCATTCTTGACTTGCGTAGTAATGGTGGCGGATTGCTTGAAAGCGCCGTAAAAATCGTTGGTCTATTTGTTCCCAAGAACACTGAGGTGCTACGCACCAAAGGTAAAGGACACTTAAATGAAAAGGTATATAAAACAACATCAGCACCCATTGACACCGAAATACCTCTTGCTGTGTTTATCGATGGTGGCTCGGCTTCAAGTTCGGAAATTGTAGCCGGAGCATTGCAAGATCTTGACCGCGCAGTGATTATAGGCTCACGCTCGTTTGGCAAAGGTCTCGTTCAAAGCACTCGCCAACTTCCCTATGACGGGCTATTGAAAGTTACGATCGCCAAATATTATATCCCAAGTGGACGACTAATCCAAGCCATAGACTATTCTCACCGCAATCCCGACGGCTCGGTAGCTCGCATCCCCGATAGTCTCACTAATGTGTTCAAAACAGTTCATGGTCGCGAGGTGCGCGATGGCGGTGGCATCACTCCCGACATAAAAATTACATATCCTGCCGCCAATCGATTGACCTACAATATTGTTCGTGATAATTGGGCATTTGACTATGCCACACGATTTGCGGCAACAACACCCACTATTGCATCGGCTCATGATTTTGTTATTACCGACTCTATTTTCAATGATTTCAAGGAATTTATCGACCCTGATAAATTCCAATATGACAAAGTGTGCGAAACAATGCTCTCTGACCTCAAAGAA
>JAFXGB010000240.1 GCA_017520235.1 Muribaculaceae bacterium
CACTCCACTACCATTTGTTATCGTCCAATTGGAATAATTGGAGGGATACATCTTTGGACCATCGGCTATCTCTACTGTCACATTTGTTTCATCAACAAAGTCTCCTATGCGACCGGTTATCTTTGTTGTTCCTTCTGCCAATCCACGCAATACGCCATTGGCGTCTATGCTAGCGATTGCCTCATCTTCTACACTCCACTCTATAGTTGCAGGATTGTAGCTATAAACGTTTGTGCCCACTGTTGCTGTTACCTCTATTGGGTATTCGCGAGTGGCATCTATCAAAATTGTGGGTTTGATGCGAATTGAGATTTCTGCGCCCACGATTTCCATTGTTTCTGTTACTGATATTCCATTGTAGGTCGCTGTCAATTGTCCTGTTGTTGCTGTTCCGCCTGCGGTAAAGGTCATTCCTTCACATGTGCCGATTGATGCATCACAACTCAATGTGAAACCTTGTACGTCTTCATCTACTAAATCGCCATATTGGTTGTAGCCCAATATCTTGGGGGAATATGATGAATATGGCGGTGCTATCAACTCATTTTCTGCAAATGCTAAACGAGCAATTGTATTATCCTGAGGGGCAACTGAATAGACAAACCATCCATTTGCGACTGAACGTGGATTGCTTTCTGTTGTCGTATTTATTACTTTACCATGTAACATCATTTGTGCAGATCCTCCGGCATCCATTGTTACGACATCATCACATCCATAAAATTTCAAGATTTCGCACATCACACTTGTTCCACAACCAGCAGAATTACCATGTACTGGGTCAAGAGATTTATCAATTACAATTATATAAAGTTTTTTACCATCGGCACTTGCACCATATCCGGTACGGGAATACACTTGTGAATTATAAGATTCATCAGTATTGCGACCTGTCAATACTCCATCTTTCATCACAATAGCATTACCACCAACTAATTGTTCAATAATCGGTGTTAACGAGCCATCGGCTGTTGTCCATCCATAACTAATTGTTACTTGATCGCCAACTGCTAATTTCGCCAATAGAGATTTATTTGAACCTCGACCAACAAGGCACAGATCATATTCTCCTAACGTTCCTGTTCCTGCATCAGTTTTTACTTCTGCGACAGTACACATCATATCTTGTCCAGCCATCCATCGCTGCCCTTCGTTAATCGTTAAGTAAACTTCTGTAGCTACACCAGATACGACCTTAAAATGCTGTATATTATTTTCCACATACTGATCAGCCGGCATGAAGGATTTAGTCTTACCATAGAAACTATTGTATAGCCCTATTTCTTCATCTCTTACTATTTTATTCACTTGAATTATTTCAGGACTACCGATTTCGCTATTTTTTATATATCCTTTATAATTCATTGACTCCACATACAGATTCTTCGATGTATCAATAGCAATAACACCTGTGCGAGCTGGACCTCCATCCCATTGGTCAGAATATGCGTTGGTTTCAGTTATTATTTGTCCATTGCGAAGGTTCCCATTATATGTAGCTCCTATCAACAAGTCGCTGTAAGGTTGTTGGCTTGACACACACCAGAAATTTGCATTAGCTCCACCAATCACTCTTTTTCCTTCAGTATTATATCGGTTATACGCATTAGCCAATGTCTCGGTCTTATACAAAGTTTCAGACGCTTGCATTGTCTCAATGCGATTATATTGATTATTCAAGTCCACCTCCATTATATTCACATTTAGGGGATAATCAGGGATACGAACTCGGCGATAAGTGATACCAGGTCCTTCCTGACGCACTACAAGTTCATCAAGAGTATATTCTTTACTGTTTAAAGTTATTTTTTTGTATTCTTTTGCCGAAATTGATGTTAAACAAACAGACACCAATACAACAGAGAGTAGTAATTTTTTCATATTAATATGGGTTATATTGTTTCAATGGTATTGTCTATCCGCAAAAGTACACAAATTTCAATTTCTCACAAAAAATAAGCGCATGGATTTTCCATGCGCTTACAAATATTAATTTGTTATTCTCTTTTTATAATAGTCCAGCAAACATATCACTTGTTGCAGTCAAATCAAGTAGATAATTGTAAACGCAACTTACGATACCGAGTAAGATAATACCACCAACGCTAATCCACAATCCAATGCGTTCTGATGTTGCAGAGCGGAATGTTTCAATTGGTGTTTCGCTGTCGTTGATAAACATTGCTTTCACTACACGCAAATAGTAATACAATGAAGGTATTGTATTTATCAACGCAATAAGCACAAGTACATAAATTGCGATGCTTCCTTGTTGAATTGCACCTGTAAAGATGAAGAACTTACTGAAAAATCCTGCAAAAGGAGGAATACCTGCAAGAGAGAACATTGCAAGCATCATAGCAAATGACAAGCGAGGATTGGTTTTATACAAACCATTGTAATCTTCCATTGACAATTTACCTGTTTTGTTTTCAATAGCAGAAACCACACCGAAAGCTGCTAAGTTAGAGAATATATAAACAAGTATATAGTACATCAATGATGCCATTCCTGTAGTATTCAATGCAATAACACCAAGCATAATGTATCCAGCTTGTGAGATTGAAGAGAACGCCAAGAAACGCTTCATATTGTTTTGACGCAATGCAAACAAGTTACCAACTGTAATTGTAATGATAATCAATGCATACAACATCCATTCCCATACTTGACTATATAATGAACCAAACACTTGAACCATGATCACAAGGAATGCAAACGCTGTTGCTCCTTTCGAGATAACTGACAAGTAAGAAGTAACTGATGTTGGAGCTCCTTGATAAACGTCAGCAGTCCACAAGTGGAATGGGACAAGAGATAGCTTAAAGCCTACACCTGACATCACAAAAGCAAGCGCAACAATTAACAATACATTTAATTGACCTTCGCCATTAATAGCATTGGCAATTCCATCAAAATACAATGTACCTGTCAAACCATATACAAATGACAATCCCATCATGAAGATTGCAGAAGAGAATACTGCTGTCATGATATATTTAACGGCAGCTTCATGGCTTTCATAATGTTTTTTATCAAATGCTACCATTGCAGCTAATGGAAGAGAAGCAGCTTCAAGTCCTATTACGAATAACAAGAAGTGACGCGCAGAAATCATCAAGTACATACCGAACAATGTAACGAGCAATAGTTCATAAAACTCACCGCGACGCATGATTTGCATTTCACTATTTGCCCATTTCATTGATTGAATAAGAACAATTAGCACACCAACGTTCAATATATTCTTGATAGTTACAATAACTGCCGAAGATTCATACATTCCGCTGAATGATTCTGCATTTGTCAAAAGACAAGGGCAGAAACATGCTGCTGTAAACAACGCGAAGAGCAAGCAAGTTACACCCGACAAGTTACTTTGCGCTTTCTTAGGCATAAATGTGTCATAGAGGAAGACTAATAGAAATACGACTAACAATCCTATTTCTTGCTTCATTGCTAAAAATTGTGAGTAATCCATTTCTTATTAATCTTTTAATTGATACCTAATACTGTGAATATCTCAGGAGAGAATGTGAACTTAATCAAATCGTTGAAGAAGTTAGGGAAACATCCAATTGCAGCAACGCACACAATAAGAGTGATTGTTGACAAACGTTCCCACCATGTTGCATCAGTCAACTCAAGATGATGTTTATCTTGAACAGGGCCAAACAACAATTTACCAACAACTCGCAAGATGTAAACCGCTGTAATTACAATTGAGCAACAAGCAACGATTGTAAATACTCTGTGGAACATATCAGTGTGTTGGAACGAACCAATGAAGATTGTCATTTCAGCGACGAAACCACTCAAGCCCGGAAGTCCTAATGATGCCATACCGGCGATAACGTAACAAACAGCTAAGAATGGCATTATCTTCATCAAACCACCCATCATGCGAATGTCACGAGTGTGAGTACGTCCATAAATCATACCAATCAATGCAAAGAACAATGCTGTCATAAGACCATGAGACAACATTTGCATGATAGCACCTGTCATCGCAGTTGTATTGAGCATCAAGATAGCAAACAATACAAGTCCACAGTGGCTCACTGAAGAATAAGCATTGATGTATTTAAGGTCGGTTTGAACACATGCGCTAAATGCACCATATACAACTGAAATACCTGTCAATATCAAGAAGATCCAAGCAAGTTCATTGGCTGCTTCAGGCATCAAATAAATTGCTACGCGGAAACATCCATATCCCCCAAGTTTCATCAATACCCCTGCGTGAAGCATAGATACTGCTGTTGGAGCAGATGCGTGACCATCAGGGCTCCAAGTGTGGAATGGGAACATTGCGCCAAGCACACCAAAGCCAACGAATGTCATTGGGAACAAGAAATATTGCCAATTCTTTTCAATCGCATTATTTTGAGCAATTTCAAGGATATTCCAAGTCAATTGACCTCCCTCTGGAGCTGAATGATAGTAGATACCGATGAGTCCAAGCATCAAAAATGCAGAACCGCCCATCAACATCAATGTCAACTTCATAGCTGAATAGTTCTTATTACCACTGCCCCATACACCAATGAGTAAGTACATTGGGATAAGAGCAACTTCATAGAACATAAACATTGTAAACAAGTCAATTGAAATAAAGAAGCCAAATACACCGATTGACAATAATATCAACCACAAGAAGAATTCTTTAGGTAGTGGATCGATTTTCCATGATGCAAATGAACCTGTCAACAAAATGATTGCTGACAAAAGCAACATTGCAACAGAAATACCATCAACACCCACCGCAAGGTTAATATTCAAAGGAGCAAACCATGACCAAGAATCAACATATAACATCTCAGCAGTTGCTCCTGCTGCACGTTGTTCAAGATATCCAAGCAACAGTGCAATAGACAAACCTACCAATGCAAGAGAGCCGACAACAGCTACCGCACGGATTTGTTTTATATTCTTACATAGGGCAAGTCCACCAAGCATAATCAAGGGGATTACCACAAAATAGATTAATATATTTTCAAACATAAGTTACTATATTTATCAATTAGCACTATTGTTTATAACATCACACACACTACGGTTATAACACCGAGCAACAATGCTCCGAGAAGGTAAACCAATACATAAGCTTGTATGCTTCCTGATTGCAAGACCTTGATTGCTCCAGATGCTTTGTGAGC
>JAFXGB010000241.1 GCA_017520235.1 Muribaculaceae bacterium
CCCGGTTGACTTCTGCCATTTTATAGAGTCTGCATACTGATACTTTGCTGTGAGCTTCGCCGAGTCTGTCGGCGTGAGCTGAGACTTTGAGGACTTGACCGAGACTGACGGCTGGCGGACGCAATTTTTGAATTATGCAACTGATTTGCAAAAAATATTACCTTTCTTTGCCGATTTACATCTAAAATGATGTATTTTTGAAGTTGAAAATAATATCAAGACGATGAATATCCCAAAGGAGTTTATATCAGAGATTGAGAGTTATAATGACAAGTCGTTGGACGGATTGGTAGAGGCGTTGGCTGATACTGACGCTTCTGTATCGGTGCGAGCTAATCGTGGCAAGCAGGTATCTATGCCTGCTAATGTTGACTATATTCCTTGGTGTGGGCATGGGTGGTATTTGCCCCAACGCGAGGCGTTTACATTTGATCCGGCTATGCATCAAGGGCTTTACTATGTGCAAGATGCTTCGTCAATGATATTGTCTCACATCGTTTCGTGGCTGACAAAGGACGCTGATGCTCCGTTGCGGTATCTTGATGCATGTGCTGCTCCCGGAGGGAAAACAACAGCAGCTATCGATAATTTGCCTATCGGCTCACTTGTCGTAGCAAATGAGTATGTGCCAACGCGTGCAGCGGTGTTGCGTGAGAATGTAATCAAATGGGGCTATCCCGGATGTGTGGTGTCAAAAGGGGATACTGCACGCATAGGGAAGCTATCGGGATTTTTTGACATCATTGCGGCCGATGTTCCATGTTCGGGCGAAGGGATGTTCCGTAAAGAGCCTGATGCCGTATCGCAGTGGAGCATGGGGCTTGTGAGAGAGTGCGTTGAGCGTCAACGTGAGATTGTCTATAACATTTGGCAAGCACTTGCCCCCGGTGGATTTTTCATATATAGTACATGTACTTTTAATCGCCATGAAGATGAGGAGATGGTGCAATATATAGTAGATGAATATGGCGCCGAGTCAGTAGCTGTGCCCATTCCTGCCGATTGTGGGATAGAATCGGGGGTAAATACGACGCATCATTGTTATCGTTTTTTGCCTCACAAGGTAAAGGGAGAGGGTTTGTTTGTCGCTGTATTGCGTAAGCCGGCTGATGCCGATGTCGCCTCGTTCAAGCAGAAAAAGTCAAAGCCGGTTGCAATGCCAAAGATTGCTGACCAGGTAATAAAAACAGCAAAGCAATGGCTCCTAAACCCTGCTGACGTTGAATTTAACCAAAAAGGGGATTATATAATTGCCATTCCCAAGGCATTGAGTCGCGATATCGCTGTGTTGACATCGGTTCTTGATGTGATACACTACGGAGTTGTTGTGGGAGAGATTAAGGGAAAAGATTTGATCCCCTCGCAGTCATTGGCAATGTCGGTGGCGTTGAATGTTGATGCGTTTCCCGTGTGTGAGGTGGATTATGCTACTGCTATAGCCTATTTGCGTCGCGAAGCTATCACGCTCGATGATGCTCCACGAGGCTATGTGATTGTGTCTTATGCTGATAAGCCACTTGGATTTGTGAAAAATCTCGGCAATCGAGCCAATAACCTATATCCTCAAGAGTGGCGCATCCTATCGTCGCATCTGCCCGACACTCCACCACAAGTGTTATTATATTGAAATGAATAATCGTAGTTCGCAAAAAAATCATTAAGTTTGCACCTGTTAAATAAGAATTGATATTTAGTGATAGAAGAAATAAATTAACGACATATAAAAGATTTTGAGCTTTTGGCTCTTATTCTCTCGTCTGAAAACCGCCAAATTGAAGCACGAGAATAAGCGAAATCCGAATGTTCATGCCTGTGCAGGGTGTGAACTGTTTTGCTTATCTGTGCATAGGTGCTTGGCGGTACCCCGGACGAAGGTCGGCAAAATAGTTCCGCCTTTTTTATGATACATATAGGAAAACTTATCAAGCAAGAACTTGAACGACAAGAACGCACCCCTTCTTGGCTCGCAAAGAAAATCAATTGCGAGCGACCTAATGTGTATTACATATTCCGCCAAGAATCGATAAACACCGACCTACTTTTGCGCATCTCTCAAGCTCTAAATCATAACTTTTTCCATTACTACATTTTAGAATTGAACGGAGACTGACTAGTGTATAAATTTTATACGCATCGGTAAAATTTCTTTACGCAGAAGGGGTATATGTGAACTCTTATCTATATTACTTTTGTCAATAATAAACATTAAATAAAATCATTATGAAAAAAGCATTAAAAACAACCCTATCGTGGACATTAAAATTATTTATGGCGGTATTATTTGTTCTTCCGTTGCAAGGATGTTTTTCTTCTAAACCGAGTGGCTTTGTGCAGGCAACAGATGGTGGAACATGGTCTTCAATTTATGTAAGAGAAGATTTATCTTATGATCGTGCTTTTGGGGAAGTCCTTGATGTTGTTGCAAGCCGATTTGAAATGGATATGATAAATAAAGATGGAGGATATGGCAGAACAAATTGGATATACACATGGAATAAAAAGGGAAAACATGATGATAAGTATCGCACCCGAGTGATATTTAAGTTTTCTGCAGATAAAACTAAAGTTAATATTAAAACAGAAGCAGAATATGGCGGTGATGGCTGTTGGATAAAAGGATTTGATACCCGATTATTATCAACAATGAAACAAGATATTATGGGGGCTGTCAGTCGTACAACAATATAGAGAATTTTTATAATATATATAGGAGCATCATAATTATGATGCTCCTATTTTTTATATTGTGTCGAGGGAGTGGATTGTTGAGAGGATGTGAACGGCTTCTTCTACTGTAGGGACTGATGTTACAGCTATGCTGCGGCGCTCGTTTTTCTCTCTGATGCGACAGCGACGAGTGTTTTGTTGCAGGTAATGCAGGATTTTGCCAAACATGGGTGATTGATAGTAAGCGATATTGCTGTTGTCAACAAAGTAGATGTACATCGTTTCCTGTTTGAGAGATACTTTTTCTATACCGAGCTGACGAGCCAATCTTCGTAGGCAAGGAATGCGAAGCAATTCGGCAGTAACTGATGGGATTTTTCCAAATCGGTCTTCCAATCGTGATTTGAATGCTTGCAAATCCATTTCGCGCTCAATACTGTCAAGTTCTTGATATAGGCTTATGCGTTCGCTCTCTTGAGGCACATAATCGGCAGGGAGTAGTAGCTCCATGTCGCTCTCGATAATGCAATCGGCAACATATTCTTTTTCGTCGTCATTGTCGGCAGTGAGAGTGTCGGAGAATTCCTCAGTGCGCAACTCCATGACAGCTTCTTTCAGGATTTTTTGGTAGGTTTCATAGCCGAGGTCAGCAATAAAGCCCGATTGTTCAGCACCGAGCAGATTACCTGCACCGCGTATGTCAAGGTCTTGCATCGCGATGTGTATTCCGCTTCCTAATTCAGAAAAACTTTCAATGGCTTGCAGGCGACGACGTGATACCGGCGACAATGGGATGTGAGGCGGAACAAGCAGATAGCAGAACGCTTTGCGCGAACTGCGTCCCACGCGACCGCGCAACTGGTGAAGTTCGCTCAACCCAAAGTTTTGAGCGTTGTTTATTATGATAGTATTTACATTTGGCATATCGATACCTGACTCAATGATAGTGGTAGCGAGTAGCACATCATAGTCATGATTGGCAAAATCAATAATTGCTTTTTCAAGTTTTTCCGGAGACATCTGCCCATGTCCCACTATTGTGCGGGCATCGGGGACAAGACGTTTTACCATCTCTTCAAGCTCATATAATCCCTCGATGCGATGATTAATAATGAATACTTGTCCATTGCGCGACATTTCAAAATTAATAGCTTCAAGGATGATGTTATCGTTGAGCGCGTTTACCGAGGTCATTATGGGGTATCGGTTGGCTGGCGGAGTGGTTATCGCCGAGAGGTCGCGCGCTCCCATCAATGAGAATTGCAATGTGCGAGGAATGGGCGTTGCACTCATCGTGAGAGTGTCAACATTTACTTTCATCTGTTTAAGTTTCTCTTTTACGGCAACGCCAAATTTTTGTTCTTCATCGACAATCAACAGTCCCAGATCTTTGAATTTTATATCTTTACCAATGAGCTTGTGAGTACCAATGAGTATATCGATTTTGCCTTCAGCGAGGTCGGCAATGATTTGTTTCACCTGTTTGGGAGTGCGTGCACGAGAGATATAATCGACTCTCACAGGAAACTCTTTTAAGCGGTCTTTAAATGTATTGAAATGTTGGTATGCAAGCACTGTTGTCGGGACAAGCACAGCCGTTTGTTTGCCATCGGTAGCAGCTTTGAACGCCGCGCGTATGGCTATTTCGGTTTTTCCAAATCCCACATCTCCGCATATCAGTCTATCCATTGGGCGAGGACTCTCCATGTCGGCTTTGACGGCTTGCGTCGCAGTCAATTGGTCGGGAGTATCTTCGTAAATAAATGACGCTTCAAGTTCTTGTTGCAGATAAGAGTCGGGCGAATAGCTGTACCCCTTTTCCTCTTTGCGAGCAGCATATAGCTTAATGAGATCGCGAGCGATATCTTTGAGTTTGCTTTTGGTGCGTTCTTTTACTTTGTTCCATGCGCCAGTACCAAGTTTGTTGATTTTGGGCGGAACGCCTTCTTTTCCACGATATTTTGCGAGTTTGTGTAGCGCATGTATGCTCACAAAGATGATATCATCATTAAGATATGTGAGTTTTATCATCTCTTGGGTGCGACCATTAACATTGGTGCGCAGCAGTCCTGCAAATTTTCCAACGCCATGATCGACATGCACGATATAATCACCTATCTCGATTGCACTCAATTCTTTTAGCGACAGAGCGAGTTTGCCTGAACGTGCGCGGTCGCTTTTAAGGCTGTATTTATGAAAACGGTCAAAGATTTGATGGTCGGTAAAAATGCACGTTTTTGCCAAGTGGTCAACAAAACCCTCATGCACCGTAGATAATACCGGAATGAAAGTGATGTCATCGCCACGATCCTCAAAAATCACCTTTAATCGCTCAATCTGCTTTTCGCTATCGCTAAGAATATATAGCCTATACCCATCGGCGAGCATCTTCTTGAACGAGTCGCTGATGAGGTCAAAGTTTTTATGGTATATCCCTTGTGGAGAGCAATTGAAGTCGATAGATGTTGTCACATTAGCCTCGACATTGGGTGATGCTGAAAAATGTATGTGGCGGAATTTTTCAAATTGTAGAGCAAAGCTATCGGCATCTACTACCTGGTGCATTGCATTTTTGTCCCCTTTGTTGGCAATGAGCGCGCTGTCAGAGAAAGTTTCTGACGCAATAGTTTGTATTCGCTCAATGGTATATGCAGAGTCGCGCAGAGCAATAATAGTGTCCTTGTGAATGAATTCAAGCAACGAGCCACCATGGCCTTGTTGCGCAACATTAGAGGTGATAGATATCTCGTCAAGGCGTTTTTCCGAAAGCTGAGTTTCAATGTTAAACACTCTTATTGAGTCTATCTCATCTCCAAAAAAGTCTATACGGAACGGCAACTCATTGGAGTAGCCAAAGATATCCAATATTGAGCCACGCACAGCAAAATGTCCAGGTTCATAAACATAGTCTACCTCCGTAAACGCGTTTTCTCGCAACCATTTTATTGTTTCTGTGAGATTGACCATTGCATTAACGCTTAGGTGTAATGTGTGACGATCAATAGTATCTCTCGACGCAACACGTTCAGCAAGAGCTTCGGGGTAGGTAACAACACATTTCAGTTGTTTGTCGTCGTGCCAATGGTTGAGAGCCTCGGTGCGAAGAATTTGCGACGGAGCGTCTATTTGCCCATATTTAATATCTCTTTTGTAAGCTGAAGGAAATAGTAACACAGCATCTTCCCCTATTATTCGAGAGATGTCGTGGTATAGATATCCGGCATCGTCAAGACTATCGCCTACAATCAACAGCGGGTGTTTCTGCTTGGGAAATGAAGCGAACAGCATTGCCGGTGATGAGCCAGCAAGCCCATAAAACGACACTCGTCGTGTTTTTTTATCGTCGAGGATAGTCTTTATCGCGGCATGGCGTTGTTGCGACAAAAACAGAGAGCATATATCCTTTATTTCCATTATTTTTTAACGGGAGAAAGGATTTTGCGGTAGGCGTTGAGGTCGTTGAGGATAACCG